>CABVEG010000001.1 GCA_902497185.1 uncultured Eubacteriales bacterium
TTAAAAAGTTTAGTTTTTTTGACAGTCTGCAGCAGGCTTTACATTGGTAAAACCTGCTATTTTTTATCTAAACATAAGTTTCTGCATTATTACGGCATCGTTAATATTCATTTTACCATCATTATTTACATCATTTAATGTACCCGAGCTAATGCCGCTTAATCTTTTCATCAAGTCAATTGTATCTGTTTGATCAATTACTGTATTATTATCAACATTTAACACATTGTAGCCATTTATACCAAAATCATTAAGATAATCCGTTGTTGATATTTCAGGCGCACAAAAACTCATCTGATACTTTATTGTATGATTCGGGCTTTTGTCATAACTTGACATATTTGTTGAGCCTGTAAGAAAATATCTGTATGAATCAATACTTGTATGGCTGTCAAACCACGTAGGGTCACAATGATAGAATTTACCGTCAATATCTATGAGATTCCATTTATGACCGGTTTCTGAGCCATTTTGTGTATAAAAGGTTTCTGTACACATTGCTTTTATACCTGACCTATTGCAAAGTATTTTTAACGCTTCCGAATAGCCTTCGCAAACAGGCGCGTTTATGCCGTCCTTACCATATAAAAATGCTGATGTAGGCAAGTATGCCCGCCTTGTTGCTCTATTATCCGAAAGATACTGATTGTACTCACAGTTATTCTTAAACCAGTTCATATAATAATTCAACTTTCCCCATTCCGTACTTCCATCAGGTACACTGCTTACTATTTCATCAACCTTTGTCATCATAGAGTTATAATCGGAACGAACCTCTTCTTCACTGGTGTAGCAATCAGGGAAATAGGCATTACATCCGCTTTTAACACTTAATTTTATATAAAAGTCTTTAAGTGCACCTGTGCTTGGATAATATAAACCTGATTCACTGCCATAGTTTGCAGTTATGTTATTAATATCAAGCCAGAAATACTGAGGTTTGTCAAAATATGTAAGCGCATATATAGGTCTGAAAACAAATGTAGAAACATCAACGCCCAATGTATCCCACACACTTTCCCATATGGCACTTGATGAGCTAAGTTTTTTATCAATATTAAGATCTGTTTTAAAAACATAAGTTACTGTACCATCCATTAATTTTATGATATTCGTTTCCAAATCATCATAATACTTTTTTTCATATTCTGTAAGCTGGTCATAATAAATTTCTGTTTCAGCAACATTATCAGATAGGAGCATTATGCCAGAGCTTAGATTTTTAGCTTGGTCAAATGTTATTTCATTATCAGGCTGATCAATTATAATGCAGTCTTCGGCACCGTAGCAACATAATGAAAACAACATTGTAAAAAGTAAAGTTAAAAATATTTTTTTCATTTACTTATACTCCTTTATTGCTTTAATCAACGCCTCCATCTGTTCCTGTGTGCCTATGGTAATTCTTAAATACTCACTTATTCTTGGCTTATTAAAAAATCTGACAAAAATATTTTTTGATTTAAGGTAATTAAAAAGCTCTTTTGCACTTATATTTTTGTTTGTTGTAAATATAAAATTTGCCTTACTTGGAAGTGTTTCAAAGCCAAGCTTAGAAAGTTCCTGAACTGTCCATTTTCTTGCTGAAATAATTTTATTTACACACTCATTAAAATACACCTTATCCCTTGCAGATGCAGCGCCTATTACCTGAGAAAGGGAATTAATGGTATAACTGTTAAAGCTGTTCTTTACAGCCTCAAGGGCATCTATAAGCTCACTGTTTGCCATAGCATAGCCAAGTCTTATTCCTGCCAATGCCCTTGACTTTGAATAAGTCTGTACTACAACAAGGTTGTCATATTTATGTATAAGGTCAACGGCACTCTTACCGCCAAAATCAATATATGCCTCATCAACAATTACAATTACATCCTCATTATGCCTGATAATGTCTTCAATTTCATTAAGCTCCATATATATTGAAGTTGGTGCGTTAGGATTTGTTATTACTATACCGCCATTTTCACCATAGTAATCCTCTTTTATAAATCTGAAATTATTATCAAGAGGTACTCTTTTATAAGGTATGTTATAAAGATTACACCATACATCATAAAATGAGTAGGTTATATCAGGGAAAAGCACCGGTTTTTTTGAATTAAAAAACGTCATAAAGCAAAGAGCAAGAACTTCATCTGAACCATTACCAAAAAACAGCTCCCTTTCATTTACAGGATAGCTTTCCATTAATGCTGACTTTAAATCCCTGCATACAAAGCTTGGGTAAAGTCTTAAATCTCCTTTGTTATATTCCTCTATAGCCCTTTCCACACAGGGTGAAGGAGCATAAGGTGATTCATTTGTATTTAATTTTATTACATTTTTATTTTGCGGCTGCTCACCGGGAACATAAGGTTCAATATTTCTTATGTTTTGTTTCCATTTCTGCATTTTATTCACCTCATAATTAATCTATTTTTCATAGTATAACATACTTTTTTACGATTTAACAGAGAAAATTAAAATTTAATGTAAATGCTATTGACAAAAAATTAAATAATTGTTAAAATGTTTGATGGCTAACATATTAAAGGAGTGTTTTTGTGAGAAAAAAAATCGGAAGGAATATTCATATAGTTTCAAATAAAATAAACAGAAAAATGGATATGATTATGGGGCAATTTGATTGTACCCATTCTCAGTTTGCGCTTATGTTCTATATTCTTGAAAACAGTGACAGGGATGTTTTTCAACGTGATATTGAAGAAGAGTTTGATATAAGACGCTCAAGCGTTTCTGCTGCACTTTCAAATTTAGAGGAAAAGGGCTATATTATGCGAAGCGCTGTTTCACAGGATGCACGTCTTAAAAAAATAACAGTAACCTTAAAGGGAGAAAAAATTATAAATGATTCAAAGAAAGCAATAAATGAATTTGAGATGGAGTTAATGAATGCTCTTACCGACGAGGAAATATCTGTTTTCTTTAGAGTTCTTGATAAACTTTCAAGGGTAGCTGACTAGTTTAGCACATATACAAAAGGAGGTAATAAATATGGAAGTAACTATGAAAGAAAATAAAATGGCTTCTATGCCTGTAAATAAGCTGCTTATTTCTATGGCTTTGCCTATGATGATCTCTATGCTTGTTCAGGCATTATATAATATTGTAGACAGTATATTTGTTGCAAAATACAGTTCTGCCTGTATGACGGCAATATCCCTTGTATTCCCTGTTCAATCTCTTATGATTGCAGGCGGTTCCGGCATTGGTGTAGGTATGAATGCCATTTTATCACGCCACTTAGGTGCAAGAGATCAGGAAGGTGTAAATAAAACCGCCTTTAACGGTATAGCCATTTACACAATATGCTTTATAGTATTTGTTCTTGTGGGATTGTTTGGAGCTGAGCCTTTTATGAGAGCTCAGGCAAGCTCACAGGAAATTGCGGACGCAGGTGCTGTTTACCTGAAAATTGTGTGCTGTTTCAGTATTGGTATGTATACTCAATTCTGCTTTGAGCGAATGCTTCAATCAACAGGAAAGACTATTTATTCTATGATTACACAAATGACGGGTGCCATTGTTAATATTATTCTTGACCCCATATTAATATTTGGTCTTTTCGGAGCACCGGAAATGGGTATGGCAGGTGCTGCCATTGCAACAGTAATAGGACAGTGCGCCGCAGGTATTTTGGCTATATTTTTTAATTTTAAATTTAATCACGAAATTCAACTGAAAAAGATAAAGGGATTTATACCAAGCAGTCATACAATGGGAAAAATTATGTATATTGGTATTCCATCAATAATTATGCAGTCTATTGGTTCAATAATGGTACTTGCAATTAACACAATTTTTTCTCATATGAATATTGTGGATACTACTCTTGGACTTGTAGAAGCAAGAGATACTGCCATTGCAATATTCGGTATTTATTTTAAATTGCAAAGTTTTATATTTATGCCGGTATTTGGTCTTAATAATGGTATGGTACCTATTGTTGCCTTTAATCTTGGTGCTCAAAACAAGGACAGGCTTATTAAAACAATTAAGCTTAGCATATGCTATGCTTTCAGTCTGCTCTTGATTGGTACAATAATATTCCAGCTTATACCTGATAAGCTGCTTATGCTTTTTGCAAATGAAAGCAATATTGACCACATACTTTCAATGGGTATACCTGCTTTAAGAACAATAAGCATTCACTTCCCGGTTGCAAGTTTCTGTATTATAAGTCTTTCAGTGTTCCAGGCTCTTGGCAACGGAATTCTTTCAATGATTGTTTCATTTTTAAGACAGCTTGTTGTACTTGTACCTGTTGCATTTTTACTTTCCCTTACACAGCACGTAAGCAATGTATGGTTCGCATTCCTTTTAGCTGAATGTATTTCATTTACACTTTGTGTATTTGCTTTCAGATATATATATAAAAAGGTTATAAAACCATTAGGCGCTTAAAAAAAGCAAAATTGCCCATATTGCCGAATAACCGACATTATGGGCAATTTCTTTTATATGGAATTACCTTCAAATTGCGTCATATAGAGCTCATAATATCTACCCTTCCTATTAATAAGCTCATTATGATTACCTGTTTCAACAATCCTTCCCTTATCCATAACAACAATGAAATCCGCATCCTGAATAGTTGAAAGTCTGTGGGCAATAATAAGGCTTGTTCTCTCCTTCATAAGATTAACCATAGCATCCTGAATATTTTTTTCTGTTCTGGTATCAACACTTGAAGTAGCCTCATCCAAAATCAAAATTTTAGGGTCAGCAAGGAAAGCTCTGGCAATAGACAAAAGCTGTCTTTGTCCCTGAGATAAATTTTGTCCCCCCTCTGTCAACATAGTATCAAACTTATCAGGTAAATGTCTTATCATATTATAACAGTTGCTAAGTTCTGCTGCCTTAATCATTTCATCGTCATCAGCACTTAAATTAGAATATTTCAGATTATTTCTTATTGTATCAGAGAAAAGCACAGTATCCTGCAAAACAATGGCAGTGTTTTTTCTAAGAACATCAATAGCAATGTCCTTAATATTAACACCGTCAATTAAAATTTCGCCCCTGTCTATATCATAAAATCTCATAAGGAGATTAACAACTGTAGTTTTTCCACTGCCGGTGGCACCAACAAGAGCAACCTTATGACCTGCCTTTACATCAAGGCTGAAATCATAAAGTACCTGCTTACCCTCAACATATGAAAAGTCTACATTCTTAAATGTAATTACACCCTTTGTCCCCTCCATATCAGCACTACCCTCTTTATTTTCACTTTCCTCATCTATAACAGCAAATATTCTTTCAGCACCTGCAATGGCTGTCTGAATCTGACCGTAAACCTGTGCAATTTCATTAATAGGTCTGCTAAACTGCTTTGCATAAACAATAAAAGCAGAAACAACGCCAATAGATATAATCCCCTTAACAGCAAAATACCCACCGAAGGCAGCAATAATTACAAAACCAATATTACTTATTACATTCATAACAGGACCCATTGAACCGCTCCATATTTCAGCTATAATACCTGTCTTGGTTAGATTATCAGAGCTTTTTTCAAATTCCTTTATTACAGCCTCCTGTCTGTTATAAGCCACAACCGTTTTGTAGCCTATAATCTTTTCTTCAACAATACCGTTTAATTCACCTAATAAAACCTGTCTTTCAGTAAAAAATTTCTTCATTGCCTTTGAAAGATATTTGGTTACTACAACAGTTAATATAACAGTAGTACAGCTTAAAATAGCAAGCTGCCAACAGAAATAAATCATCATAAATACAGTACCCATAATAGTAAGCACACCTGAAACAAGAGAGCCTAATGACTGGGACACAGTATTTGAAATATTTTCAACATCATTGGTCATTCTGCTCATTATATCACCGTGAGGATGGCTGTCAATGTACTTAATAGGAAGATTAACTATTTTTTCAAACAAATCTTCTCTCATTTTTTTTACAATTTTCTGACTTAATGTTGCACTTAATAAGTTCTGAAAAAGTGTTGAAACACTGTGTATAACATAAAGTATAATCATCATTATTAATACAAAGGATATTTCATCATAACGTCCATCAGCAATAGTATCAATAGCACTGCTTTGAAGGCTGGGTGCAGTAACTGAACAAATTACAACTACAATAACTGCAAGTATAAGAAACACAATAAGGTTAATTTCTCCGGAAAAATACTGTAAAAGTCTTGAAATTGTCTTTTTGCCCTCTTTCGGCTTTTCTACAGCATTATATTGTCTTGGTCCTCTCATTCCCGGAATTTTAATATTAATGTTTGCCTTATTTTCCTTACTCATTTATTTTTCCTCCCTTTTTAAGCTGAGAATTATAAATGTCCTGATAAATTTCACAACTTTCCAAAAGTTTTTTATGACTGTCACAGGCAACAATTTTTCCATTGTCAATTATTGCAATTCTGTCAGCTCCCTTAACGGATGCTATTCTTTGGGCAATAATTATTTTGGTTACATTATCATAGTCACTTCTAAGCGACTTGTAAAGCTTTGCCTCAGTTTTAAGGTCAAGAGCACTTGTAGTGTCATCAAAAATAATTATTTCAGATTTTTTAATAAGTGCTCTTGCAATAGCTATTCTCTGTTTTTGTCCTCCTGAAAGGCTCATACCTTTTTCAGCAACCATAGTATCAAAGCCCTCACTCTTTGCCTCAATAAATTCCAATGCCTGTGCCTGCTCGGCGGCAGTATAAACCTCATTGTTGTCTGCATCAGGATTACCCCATAAAATATTTTCCTTAATACTTGATGTAAAAAGTTCACTTTTCTGCAATGCAAAAGCTACCTTACTTCTTAATTCAAACAATTTATAATCTCGTACATCTATACCGTCAACAAGTACACTGCCTTCTGTAGCATCATAAAATCTTGGAATCAAATTAACAAGGCTTGACTTTCCACTTCCTGTAGCTCCTAAAATACCTAGAGTTTCTCCCGAATTTACAGTAAGGCTCACATTGTCAAGTACAAGTTCACCATTTCCCTGAGGATATGCAAAGGAAACGTTTTTAAACTCAATTTTACCCTTAATATTTGTATTTCCATCAAAGCTACCATCATTAATTACAGGCTCTGTGTTAAGTATTTCATTTAATCTGTCCGCAGATGCCTTACCTCTGGATACTGTTTGGAAAATCATAGCAAGCATCATAACAGAATGATTAATTCTGGATAAATATGTAATGGCAGCCATTATACTTCCCGGAGTTGTGGCACCTATTTGAGAATCCATAGCTCCTATCTTAATTATAATTACAAGTACAATATTTAAAACAATATTTGCAAGGGGAGTCATATAAGCAAAAATTTTCAAAACACTTAGCTGAGTATCTACAAGTTCGTTATTGGCTTTGCCAAATCTGTTTTCTTCATACTCCTCTTTAACATAGGCTTTTACAACTCTTGCACCGGAAACATTTTCCTGAACAACACTGTTAACCCTATCGAGTTTTTTCTGTAAAACATCAAAAAAAGGTGTAGCCTTGCTTATGAAAAACAAAACTCCCAAAAGTACAAAGGGCAAAGAACAGCCAAGTACTACACCAAATTTTAAATCCAAAGCTGCTACACAATAAATACCCCCTACAAATAAAAGTATAGTTCTTACAAAACCTCGCACTACCTGAGTTGCAAAATTTTGTACCTGGGTAACATCATTTGTTATTCTTGTTACAAGAGAGCCTGTTGAAAATTTATCTGTCTGCTCAAAAGAAAACCTCATAACTCTTTCAAAACAAGCCTTTCTTATTTCATTGCCCCAGTTTTGGCTAAACATATTGGCAAATACTCCTGAAAGCACACCTGAAATACCACCTAATATTACAACTCCTATCATAGCAATTCCCATAGATATTATTAATTTAAGGTCGCCAACACCATTATTGTTAAGTCCCAAAACACCATTATCAACAATAACCTTCATCATATTAGGCTGAATTAAATCCATTAAAACTTCACCAAACATAAATAAAGGTGCTATAATCCCGAATATCCAATATTTTTTCAATAACTTTATCATTGTTTTTCCTCCTTTCTGTGATTGAAAAGAGAACTGTCAAATTTACTTTCCCAATCTTTAAAAACCTTGTTAAGTAATGTCTGAAGCTGTATCTGTTCTTCACTGCTAAGAGAAGTAAAAAGCACCTTTTCCTGTTCTCTGTTTACTTCCATTTGGCTTTCAAGAAATTTACTGCCCTCATCGGTAAGAATAATGTTAATTTTTCGCTTATCTTCATTATCCCTTTTCTTTATAATAAAGCCTTGATTTTCAAGCTTTTTTACAGTTTCACTTACTGAACCTGATTTTAGTGTAAGTATTTCAAGAAGCTCCTTTTGGGTTATTTGCCCTCTTTCCTTTATTAATTTAAGTATTCTAATCTGACCTCTTTTACCTCCACGACGGTGATAAAGGAAGTGACCGCATTTTTCCATAATATGTAGTAGTTCCCTGTTTTCCATAATTTCCTCCGTAAAAAAGTTAGGTACCTTGATATTATAGCATTGCTAAATATATTTGTCAAGGTACCTAGAGAAATATGTTAGGGTTTATATTACTTAAGAAGTAAGATAAATTAATGTTTATTTCACCTTTTGTGAAATAAACATTAATTTAGCCTATCTTTGTAGTTACAACGGACGACCACTGGTCGCCCCTACATTTAAGTCAATGAAGCTTGTAGGGGCGTGCATTGCACGTCCGCTGTACTTAGCTTTAAAGACAAATTGTAATTTAAGTGAGTAAATATAGCTGTGCTAAACAAACGTGAGAACCTTGCCATTATTGAATCGGAAGAATTATCCGACAAGGCATAGCCTTGCTTTTGCGTAGCAAAAGTTCTGAATAGGCAAGAACCTTCAGCATTTTCAGCTATGCTGAAAACCAGCCTTCGGCTGTCCGATAAATCTTTCGGTGCAAACACGCAAATTCAAAAGCTTACCAATTTTGCTTGGTGCAAAAACGAGCCTTTATTAAAGAAAAAAGTAGGCTCACGTTTTTGCACAGCATCGCAGTCGTTGTCTGTTTATTATAAAATAATAAACAGACAAACTTTGTGCGACCGCAAAATGCTTTTGAATTCTTATCTGCTTTTGACAAGTCAAAAGCAGATAAACAATAATTTAACCACCCAAGGTCACATCCTGATTTTGATACCAACTTATAGCATTTTCAATATGTTCTCTCTTAAAATCAGGCCACAAATCCTCCACTATATAAAAATCTGCATATACAGACTGCACAGGCAGAAATCCTGACAATCTTCTCATACCACCCCACCTTATAATAAGGTCAATTCTTGAAATATCAGCAGTATTATAATAATTAACACTTTTATTGGCTTTTAAATCCCATTCCCAACTATAATTAATAAGGAAATTAACTTTAATTCCACCACTTCCAAATCGCTTTCTTTTGGTTAAATCCCCAAGCTCAATAGGAAACATTTCAGATTCCGTATTTCCTGCAACCAAAATTTCACAATTTTCATTTTTTATCATATTAACCATTTCGACACAGCATTTTGTAAAGGCTATTCTCTGTCTTGTGGGTCTTTTTGTATTATCAACTGTAAAGCCGTAAATACTAAGCTCCTTTACTCCCAACTGCTGACACTGTCTGAAAGCCTCAAGTCCCGGCAGTAATCCGTTTTCATATCCCTTTTCCTTGCCCATAGACTGCCCCTGTGCCCAACGCCTGTTGCCGTCAGGTATAATTCCAATATGATTTGGTACTCTCATTTTTATCACCTCTCATAAATTGTAGCCAATTTATGAGTGTATATACTATTGTGTAAAAATAAATTTTGTGATACTATAAATATGAGGTGAAATTATGGAAAATACAAATGAAATTAAAATAACCGAATATGACTCAAATGGTAATAAAGTTGAATATGATGTTATAATGATATATGACAGTGATGTTACGGATAAAAGATATGTTTTCTATACTGACGGCAAAAAAAACAGCAGCGGCAGAATAGGTGTAAGAGTAGGCTTTGTTGAAGGCAAAGACGGCAATGTCACAATAACATCTATAACAAATCCTATTGAACAGGAAATGCTTGCACAGGTATACTCTGAACATATTCGTGATAATAAAGTAAGAACAGTGGAATAGTAGGTGATAAATATGAAGAAACTGCTTTTGCTTGCAAATTTTCATTCAGGCAAAGGAATAATTAAATTGAATATTGCAGATATGATTGACTACTACAACAGCAATGGATTTGAGGTAACTGTGTATTCCTCCCAATATGTAGGACACATTAAAGACATAGTTGAAAAATATGGTAGTTTTTATGACAATATTGTATGTTGCGGAGGTGATGGCACTCTTAACGAGGCTGTAAACGGACTTATGTCACTTAATAAAAGACCACTCCTTGGATATATCCCAAGCGGCTCAACAAATGACTTTGCCAATAGCATAGGTATATCCACAATAATAGAAGAAAGCTATAAAACGGCTATTAACGGTCATCACTTTTCTATTGACATAGGTAAAATCAATGATAAATACTTTTCATATGTTGCAGGTTTTGGACTTTTTACCAATATATCCTATGAAACGCCACAGACAATAAAAAATATTTTAGGTTATCAGGCATATCTGCTTACAGCACTTAAAGAAATAACAAATATAAAAACATATCCAATGAAAGTCACATATGATAACGGTATTATAGAGGATGATATAATGATTGGGCTTGTGTCAAATTCCAACAGCATTGCCGGTATGAAAAAGCTGTTTGAAAATTATGCCGATTTAAGCGACGGGCTTTTTGAAGTCCTCCTTGTAAAAAAACCTAAAAATACCAGTCTTTTAAAAAACATTGTTAGCTGTGTTGTTGAAAAAAATTTCGACAACGATATGTTTTACAGCTTTAAAACAAGCAAAATTAAATTTGAAAGTACTGAATTTATAAAATGGACAGTTGATGGCGAATATGGCGGTGATTTCAACTCAACGGAGATCAATGTTATAAATAACTCTATTGATATTCTCATTGAAAAAAATATTATAAAAAAAGAATAGTCAAAGCTATTCTTTTTTTATATCATTATTCAAATTTTTCAGCAAGAGATGACTTGATTTCAACAGCTATATCGTGAATTTCATTTTTACAATTTTCAAGTTCTTTATCTGTTGAGTTGCTTTCACCATTCTTTTCAATATTTTCCTTTAATTCAGCAAGTTTAGTACCTGCCTCAATTATTGTCATATATTGCTCCTCACTTATTACACCTTTATCCACATTCTGTGACGCTTCATTCTGCAACAAAGTAAAGTTGTCTATTAAGGTTTGAATATTATTATTATCCTCTGAATCAGAAGAATTTTCAGCATCAGAAGCTTCTGTTTCTTCTTCAGTTTTACCTATTGAACTTCCTGCTGTTGCGAATTTATCTACTACAGCATTAGGTGCTGCACATTGTGATGACATAACGGCAAGCCTTTCTTTTAAACTGTCAAGCTCTGCCTTGTCATACTCATCAGGGAACAAATCTTCTTTCATCTGTTCAAGTCTTTCCCTTATACCATTGAACTCATCCATAGTTTTCTGATCAATATAACCCTTAGAAAGACCTTCCTCCATATACTCTGCCAAAAATCCGGAATCTGTAGCAAGCTCAAAGTTGTAGTTTCTTACTTCATCAAAACTTTCATATATTGAATCTATCTCTAACTGAAGCTCATTAACAGTTTCATTACATTCCTTTAAAGCCTTTAATATTTTTTTATCACTTTTACCGGTTGTTTCTGCAAAAAGGTCTTTGTTTTCAATGAACTTCATTTCCAAAGTCTGAACCTGATTATATAAATCCATTTCTATAACACCTTTTTTCTGCATAGTATCGGCATCATTCTTAATGGTTTCAATTTTCTGCTCCAACTCACTAATCAGTGACTGTATTTCCTCTGCATTTTTTCTGCTGCAGCCTGTAAAAGCTGCAAGTATAACAGACAATACAATTAAAATACTAAATATTTTTTTCATTTTATACACCCCTATTCAATTATGCCCCTGATTTCACTTAAATCCTTGACATTATATTTTCTCATATACTCCTCAATACCCTCAACAGTTTCAACTGTAGCTCTCGGATTAATAAAATTAGCTGTACCAATGGACACACCTGTTGCACCTGCCATAATAAATTCAATAGCATCTTCTGCATTTGATATGCCGCCCATACCTATAACGGGCACATCCACAGCTTTGCAAACCTGATATACCATTCTTACGGCAACAGGCTTAACGGCAGGACCACTCATACCACCTATTTTTCTAAATAATATGGGTTGTCTTTTGTAAATATCAATTTTCATACCCGTAAGTGTATTAATAAGGCTTAAAGCATCAGCACCACCACTTACAGCCGCTTTTGCTATTTCAGTAATGTCAGTTACATTAGGACTAAGTTTAACAATTAAGGGCTGGTCTGCAACTTTTTTAACTTCTTTGACAACCTTTTCTACCATAATCGGATCTGTACCAAATGCCATACCTCCTTCACTTACATTAGGACAGGAAATATTAAGCTCCAACAAGTCTACATCCTGCCCCTGAAGCCTTTTAACAACATTTGTATATTCCTCAATAGAATGTCCGCATACATTTACAATAATCTTTGTATCAAACTGTCTTAAAAAGGGGATGTCATTTTCAATAAAATAATCTACACCGGGATTTTGTAATCCTACTGAGTTAAGCATACCTCCGTAAACTTCTGCTATTCTCGGTGCAGGATTACCATTCCATGGCTTGTCTGCAACACCCTTAACAACAACTGCACCCAGTTTATTTAAGTCGACAAATTCAGAAAACTCTCTGCCGCTGCCAAAAGTACCTGATGCAGTCATAACAGGATTTTTAAGTTCAACACCACATATATTGACTTTAGTATTCATTACCAGCACACCTCCCTACTGTCAAAAACAGGACCATCCTTGCAAACCTTCTTATAAGTCCAACTATCTCCGTCCTTAATCTGTAGAACACAGCCTACACAAGCACCGATACCGCAAGCCATTCTCTCCTCCATTGATACCTGACAGGAAATATTGTTTTCTTCAGCATACATAGAAAGGAATTTAAGCATAATCTTAGGACCACAGGAGTAAATAATATCTCCCACAATTTTCTCTGTTCTTAATAAATCAACTACATTTCCCTTAAATCCAACTGAACCGTCATCAGTTGCAACATACACCTTAGCCCCAAGCTTTTCAAAATCCTCCACAAGGAAAGAGCCGCTTCTAAAGCCTAAAACAACAATTTTTTCACCCTTTAACTGTTTGCAGGTTTCAAGGAGAGGAGGTACTCCAATACCGCCACCTACTAAAACAGATTTGCCCTCACTTAAATTATATCCATTACCACAAGGACCTAAAAGTCTGATTTCGTCGCCTTGCTTTAATTCTGAAAAAAGCTTTGTACCCTTACCTACAATCTGAAAAACAAGTCTTAAGCTACCCTCTTCTTTATTTATCTCACATATACTTATAGGTCTTGACAAAAGATTTATACCATTGTCAGGATATACCTCAACAAACTGTCCTGCCTTTGCCTCCTTTACAATTTCAGGACAACTTAACTTCAAATCACAAATTAAATCAGTTATAAAATTAATTGATATAACCTTTGCTATTTCTATTGATTTCATAGTAATTTCTCCTTATGTTAAACTTATATGTTAATTTTACAACATATTAAATGGTTTTACAAGGGGGTAATTAACTTAATGTTTTAAGCTGCCTATATTTAAGCCTATACTACTTATTCTTTAATTCTGCTTACAATGTTAAGAATTGACAAAACCCCATTTCAATTTTTATGAAGTGGGGTTTAAAATTAATATTTTTTATTGTCTAACAGTTTCAGCTAATATGAAAGCCTTAAATATTTTACTCAAATTTCATATAATAAAGAAAAACATTTGTAGAATCCTTTGAAACTGTTACATTTCCTGCCGGAACATTCACACTGAGCACACCATTTGATATAGTATAAGATGTATCATTTATATTGATTTTAGTTCCTGAGCCTGAAGTAACTAAAGTCAGCTTACCATCATTTGGAGCAGTAAAGTTTATATTAGTTTTACTTTCCATCTTAATTGCCTTTGTAAGAGTAAGACCATCATAGCTGACAATATCTGCTCCCGATTTTTCACTTGCAGATACACTAAAGAAATTATCAGTGTTTTCACCTGTTGTATGATTCCAAACTTTAGCTGTTTCCTTATAATTTAATACAGCAACAGCATCTAAAATATTATCTTCACCGTCCTTATTAAAATCCACAGCATTTAAATCATACAAAGAAAGATCTTTTGCAGCAGATGTTATAATTCGTAAAATTGCAGCACTGTCTTTAGCATCAACATTACCGTCTTTATTTACATCTCCTGTTTTTGTAACATAAGCAGTTGTAGTTTCAGTAGTTTGCTCAGTTGTTGTTACAGTAGTTGACACTGTAGGCATTGAACCGTCCTGATATTCAAAAGCTCCTGCATCTATAGTATTTATTACTCTGTAATTATTGGCAAGGTCAACATAATTGCCCATATATGGAATTACATCAGAGCTTCCAATATCTATACCATAAGAATCTGACTGCAAGCTGTAATCAGCATTAAATACAGGTTTTCCAAAGGTATCATTTCCACCGGTCTGAGAATTAAATCCGGCTATACCCTCTGCACTTCCTCCTGCAAATTCAAAATAAATCTCCTCTTCTCCCAAAGGATTATAAAATACATTATTACTAAATTTAACATTCTGAACATAATCAGCAGGCAAATCTCCTCCTATCATAGGATATTCAGTGCTTTCCTTATATACAATATTGTTTTTAACGTCAATACCGTCACACTTTACAAAGCAAAGCTCGCCATTCCAGCCGCCCTCACCTTGACCGTTATTTACAATAGTATTGTTATATATTTTAGTATCCTTAACATATCCCGTTGCCTTTTTGTCATAACCACCAACTCGTATTCCTCCTGCACTGTTATTATAAACAAGGTTATTTCTTGCAATAATATTTTTAACAGGATAATCAGCCTGCAGCTCCTCAGAACCAATTTCTATACCATACATACTGTCATAAATAATATTGTTTTCAAGCACAATATCTCTTGCGCCGTCTACGTAAAGTCCTGCACATTCAGCATAACTGCATACAGACTTATAAATTTCATTACCTGCCGCAACGCAGTATCTTGGTTGATCAAGGGCAGGCACAGAGCAGTATCCTGCATTACCGTAAAAATCTATACCTATGTTTGTATTTTCATAAACAGTATTATTTATAATATTTACATACTTAGCATTACCTGTTACGGATACTGATTCACACCAGCCAGTAGTATTGTTATGAACGCTGTTATTTTCTATACAAATATTGTTAATTGAATCCTCCTCTGTTTTTCCCTCACCATAACAGAGAATTGCATTAGCTTCACCATTTTCATTTTCTCCAGGCTTTGTGGTTAGAAGATTATGAATATCGTTATTTCTTATTATAATGTGATTTTCATTACCATCTAAAAGTATACCTTGAGCAATAACAGAGGACAATCCTCCAATTTCAAGACCTTCTATTTTAATATAATCATTGCCATCAAGATGTAATATTGCGCCATCATTACCTGATGTCATAGTAAGATAAGGTTTTTCTCCCGGATAATTTCTCAATGTTATGTAATTACCTTCAGTACCTGATGACTTGAATGTATTAAGAGCAGTATACATACCTTCTCTCAAATAAATTGTCTGACCCGCCTTAACAATGTCAAGTGCCCTCTGTACAGTTTTAAGCGGAGCATCAACAGTTCCTGCATTATTATCACTGCCATTTGGCGAAACAAAAAGAGCATTATCGGAAATAACCTTTGTACTGCCCTTTAATATTTCATTAATAAAGGATTCATCTCCATAAAGAGTCATTTTGTCCTTATGCATTGGAACACCATGCTGAACTATATTTTCCACTATATAATATTCAAAACATCCTGCATCTAAAGTACCGTTTATTCTAGGCATTTCAGCAGCATCATAAGAGCCTAAATCAGCAGCAACACTTTGGTCTGCAAAACTTATTGCAGGTGATTCTGATGAAAGCATACCTCCATTAGCAAAAAGAGGATCTACAAATTTACCTGTTTTATCTATCCAATTTTCAACACCAAATATTTTGGTATCTTCATTTCTGAAACAGAAGGCATTTACACCATCTGGAGAATAATAAATATTGTTTGCAAAATTAAGATTTGTAATATACTCAGAGCTAAAACTTAATTTAATTGCATTTTTATATGATGAATCGGTGCTTTCAGACAGCTTGGAATAAATAATATTATTTCTGTAATCTAAATTATCAGATTTATTAACAATAATATCACTTTCACCATTATTTACAATGGTATTATTATAAATCTTTACATCATAAACATAGCCTACTGATGAACTAGTAATACTGTAGCCTCCTACTGCAATGCCAACCTCATTGTTGTTATGTACATAGTTATTTATAATTTTAATATTTCTTACATCCTGCTTGCCTTGTTTTCCGCCCTCCTCAGAGCCTATTTCAATACCGCCTGATGAGCCATAAACCTCATTTCTGTCAAATATATTGTCACGTCCGCCATCATTATACAATCCATAGCTTCTTGCGTTTGGACTTATACAATTAGACACAACATTGCCTCTTGCAACACAGTATCTTGCCTGATCAAGTGATACATTCTTGCAGGCACCAAAATTACCTGCAAAGTCAAGACCTATATTGCCTATATCAGCAATACGGCAGTTAATAACACTTACATATTCTGAATTTCCATTTACGGTGAGAGCCTCACTCCAACCTGTCTGCATATCGTGAATATTACAGTTTTCAATAAGTATATTGCTTATAGGTACAGATGCATTACTTCCATAAAGATTAAAAGCATGAGTTGAAACACTGTTGCTTGTTGGATCAGGAACATTAATATTATAAATTTCCATATTTCTGAAAATTATATGGTGTCCTTCAGTCATTTCAACACCATGGGTAGAGCCTGAAACAGTATTTTCCTTTGCCTTTAACGTCAAACCATCAAAAATAAGATAATTATTTTTATTAGGGTCGATTATTCTTCCCGTTGAGCTTATTTCAAAAACAGGCTTTTCTCCCGGATAAGCCTTGACTGTAAGATAATGGTCCGCAGTACCTGATGCTCTTACAGCAATTTTCTGGTCATATATACCGCCCCTTACATAAATAACAGTTTCGGATGAAGGTATTTTCTGAATTGCATAATCCACAGTGGCATAAGGCTTGTCTATTGTGCCATATCCTGTAGCATTTACACCATCAACTGCTACATAAACTGCATTTTCTTGAATTACTCCATCTGTGGCAGAAAGACTTAAAGCTGTAGACTTTAAATTATCATCACCTGAAATGTCATCAGCAGTCATATTGATTTTAGCAAATGCAGTAACAGAAAAAGCTAAAACCAAAAATGCTGAAAATAAAAATGTTTTTAAAAATTTTCTCATAAATATTAACTCCTTTCACAAGTTTCATTTTACTACCATTCCGTTAATTTGTATACAAGAATTTAATATTTATGATTTTTTTGTCAATATTGCACAAAGCCGTTACAATTAAAGATTACGTAATGTCAAAGAGTTTTACTTCCAATTTTGATAATATTTTGAAAATTTTTCTTTATTGCAGTTTATTTGCTTTCTATAAATTTTAAAATTAAATCGGCTGTAAAATTTTCACCGTTGGAAACATCTATTGATATGTTGTAATTTAAAGAATTGCCCCACATATTTCCCGTATAATAGCGATAATTGTCGCTGCGCAATTTATCCTCCTTTATTATTTTAAGCTCGGCTTCCTTTTCGCTTATATTGAGTGATTTTGAAATATTTTTTATTCTGTATTCAAGAGGAGCATAAAGGAAAACTTTTAAACAGTTTGGATTATTGCTTAGTATATAGTCGGAGCACCTGCCTATAATTATGCAGTTTCCTTTGTCTGCTATGTCATTAATCACCTTTGATTCAGCTTCAAATATTTTATCTTTTGGAGCACTTTTTTCAGGTGAATAAGCATACATTTGAGTTACCAAATCATAAAGAATACTGTTTGTCATATTCTCTTCTTTGTTTTTTACAAATTCAGGAGTGTAACCGGTTGAACCTGCTGTAAGCTGTATTATCTCCTTATCATAAAAATCCCAGTTAAGAATTTCAGATATTTTTTTGCCTATGTTGTGTCCACCACATCCGTATTGTCTGCCTATGGCAATAACATTTATGCTTTTCTGTAAAGTGCTTTTTGAAGTTTTTGTATCTTCTTCATTTGCCTTTCCAAATAAAACAGAAGGCAAAAAGTCTAATACTCTGCCCAAAATTCTCGCAATAAAGCCTACCAAAATTGCAGCTATAACAGTGCCCTCACGAACTCCCTCAAGTTTTTTGGAGCATATAAGTGAAATTATTATGGCACATACAGTCATTGAAACATCAAAGGCTATTTTAGTTATACCAAAGTCTTTTTGGTAGGTTAATGATACGGCACGAACAAAGGATTCTCCCGGCAGCATTGCAACATCTGCAATAACTTCAAGAAAGACACCAACTGCAAGAACAAAACAGCCAAGTATTAAAAATATAATCTTAAATATGTAAATATTAGGGTTTAAAAAACCAAGCCAAAGCATTGTTATATCAATGAAATAACCAAAGGCTATTGATATGGGAATTTGAAGAAGATGTTCCAACTTAAAATTTTTGCGCAAAATCAGTAATTGCAGTAAAATAAGGAATATGCTGAATAAAATAGTAAAATTCCCAAGTGTAAATGGAAAGTTAAGACTTAATACATAGGGTATTGATGAAATGGGTGATGTGCCTAAATTTGCTTTTGTTACAAGGCTTACGCCAAGTGAACTTATAAAAAGTCCGAAAAGAAAAACAATGTAACGTTTAAATTTTTCCATAGTTATATCTCCTTTGCATTATAAAAAAACCGTTATTACGGAGTTTTTTATTTTTTATTTTATTTTGTATTTATGGTTTTAAGGTTTTATGGTTTAAATTAAGAATGAGAAATCAGATAAATAATTAAATGTGAAATTGTAAATGTCTGACAACAATATTGTATCACTGTAAACATATTATGTCAATATGAAAAATGCGTTTTTAAACTACACACATACCGAACGCAAAAAAGCATCTCAACTGAGATGCTTTTTTAACGACTCGGAAGGGGCTCGAACCCTCGACCTCTGGCGTGACAGGCCAGCGCTCTAACCAGCTGAGCTACCGAGCCATATATAAAATATGTTGTAACGGATACTTAATTCCTGTTAAGTACCAGCGACAAATAATAGTATACAGTAAACCTTAACATTTGTCAAGCATTTTTTTTATTTTTTTTAACCTTTTTTTACATTTATATTTACACCGGAGGTTTTTACCTCCGGTGCAATAAATTTAACCCTTAACAACAGGGAAAAAAATTTTAGTTTCCCATTGACTTACAGGCACATTATCTACATGGCTTTTTAAATAAATTTCATAGGGCGGTGCCTCAATTTTATAGCCGTTGGCATTTATCCATTTAACAACAGAAGCGTAAGCCTCTGTAAGGTTTGCATATGCACCTTTATGTATTGTTGTCGCACAAAGTCTGCTTTCAAGCAAGGTTGTAGCCTTTGATTTGTCCTTAATGGCAATACCCACCTCAATATTGCTGTTGTTTTCATCAAACTCCTTGTCGTGATATATAGCTACTGCCGCCCCTGCTGTTTCTATACCTTCCCTTGCTATTTTTGTAAAAATACTGCCATAGTATTTTCCAAATTCTTCAACAGACATATTTTGTCTGCTGCTTAAAAGAGCAAGCTCATCAGATTTTTCAATATTAATAATATAATTATTTTCATATGACATAAATTCTCCCGTCCTTTCAAAATTTATAATAAGGTCATTAAGTTCAGTTAAAAGCATCTTTTTATGACCTATATCAGTTTCAATGTTATTTAACTGTTCCTTTAATTTTGAAAAGAGTACTCTTTTATCCTTTTCCGATAAAAATGCTTTTATTTCTATAAGAGAAAAACCATAGCGCTTAAGTCTGTTTATGGTCAGCATAGCTTTTAGCTGTTCTTCATCATAATACCTGTAGCCTGTAAAACTATCTACCTTTGCAGGCTTTAGCAAATCTACTTTATCATAATACCTTAAAGCTTTTATGCTTACTGAACAGATTTTTGAAAACTGACCTATGCTTATGAGCATTTTTATCACTCCTTAGAATTAATTCTACATTAAGTATAATCTATACCCTTAGGGGAGTGTCAAGAAATTTTATTATTTTTTTAAGCTCTTTTACATAAGGCGGAAAATAAATAATGTAATTATAAACAACCTAGTAATGCATTAGACTGCCCTAAAAGACCGCAAAGCATTTCCATAACCTTAACCTGTATTCTGTTAATATCCTCAAACAATTTATGTAATACCGAATAATCACTGTCAATGCTGTTTAGCTCAATAGACATTTGATTAAAAGAATTTTCACTGTTAATTTTTTCATTATATTCAGTTATTGCATCTTCTATTGATTGTTTTTGAACTATATAGTTTCTATACATATCTATCTGGTCATTTTTAAGATTTTTTTTGACCTTTGCATATTCTGAAAGTCTGTTATTTATCTCTTTGTCATTATTTTTTGTATATTGGAGCATATTATTAATTATATCCGTATTTGCCTTTACTGAATTAACCATAGCTTCAACATTATTGCAGGAATAAACTTTGATCATATTTTCCATTATATCTCTCCTTTCTCTTTAATTATATATTACCATATAATTCAAAAGAAAAAATTAAGGCCAAATTAGGATTATATTAAATTTAGGTCAAATCCGCCAATGTATAAAGGCAACAGTATCAGGAAAAGCTAACAATGAGGTGAAAAATGTGAAAAAAATAATATTAATTTTTTCTCTTTTGTGTCTTATGGGTTGTGGAAAGGTAAAATCAAAGGATATGGCATTAAAGGAGGTTTTGGAAGAAATAAAGGTAATTGCTGAATTTGAAAATACTCATACGGAAGATCTAACAAATCAGAAAATAGCGGCACAGTATGGAATTGACCCTACCTCAATTTCAGAAGGATATGTTTATTATACAGCAAATGAGTCATCTGCTGATGAAGTAATAATTGTAAGAGCAGCATCACAAAAAGAAACAGAAAATGTGGAAAAAGCTGTTTCGGCAGAGCTTTCTGCTAAATCGGAGGCGTGGAAAAATAATGAAAAGGAAAGCAGTAAAATCGAAAAGCACATATTAAAAACCATAGATGATTGTGTACTTCTTGCAATAGGCGACAGAGCTATGGAAATTGAACAGGTATTTAATCAACTAAAAGAAAAATAGCTTTTGTAAAAATTTATAAAATGGCTTGTAAATTGTTTTTTCTATTGACAAACCTCCGTATAAATATTACAATATAAGTAGTATATAGCCGTAGTGTGCCTATGGCTGGCGGGAGGAAATTTATGTTGTTAAATAAAAATAAAATATTAGCTGTTTCTCTTACTGTATTATCTGTTTTATGTACTGCCTGCAACAACACAACTAATCAGAGTACTGACACAGACAGCTTTGATAATAATGTTGCTGTTGATAATACGCATCTTCCTGATGTTAATGATGATATGGCACCTGATGATGAAGATAAAATCGAAATAAAGATCGGTCTTGTTAAAAACAGTGCCTCAGCTCTCGGTGCAGTACATCTCTTTGTAAACAGTGAGAATAATTCAGCTTACGAAAAGTATACTCCGGTTGTATACAATTCTAACGATGAACTTTATAATGCCTTTAATAACGGTGAAATAGGTGTTGCTGTATTACCACCTGATAAAGCCGCTCTTGCTTATAATAATGTAAATTGTTATGTTACTGCCGTAACAGGAGGCTCTAATTACTATATAGCTGAAAACGGCGGAACAATAAATGATATAACCGACATTAATGGTAAAACAATTACCATAAGCAATGAAGATACAATGGCTGAAACAGTGCTTAATATTATTGGGGCATATAACAATATCAGTATAAATTATAATAAAGTGGAAAGTAATGCAGACCTTGTGGCAGGTCTTAAAAACGGTACTGTTAGTCTTGCTCTTACTCAGGAGCCATATCTAAGTCAGGTTACGGGCAATAATGTAAGAAGTGCTGTTGACCTTTATGATTTTTGGAATGATGCTGTAGGAGAGGAACTTGTTACATCCTGCCTTATTATGAACAAAAATTTTGTATCTGAACAGCCTGTTGCTTTTCAGTTCTTTATGAAAGATTATAGCGCATCAGCTTCAATAGCTAAGAGAAATACAGAGGAAACATCAAACAGCGCAAGTAAATTTGCTCTTATTGATGACTCAAGCTCAAGTAAAGCTGCTATTCCTGGATGCGGTGTTACATTTAAAACAAATGAAGAAATGAAAAAAATGCTTACTGCTTTTTATAATGCCGTTATAAATAATAATCCTGATATTTTAGGCGGCAATGTACCTGATGATGATTTCTACTTTATTGAAAAATAATAAGTTATTAAAAAAGTCTCTGTGAAAACAGAGATTTTTTTGTGCAGTAAAAAAACAGTTCCGGAAAACCGGAACTGTCTTTATTTTCTTTATTTATCAGCAATTACTTATTATAATAAGCTGCCTTTTCATCGGCATCCCAATCAACTGTTGCATCTAAAGCCTCGCCAATAACTCTGAATGGTACAAACATTCTGCTATCCTTGATTTCTGCAACAACACCATAGTTCATAGGAGCCTCAACACCATTAATTACAACAACATTGCTGCCTGCAGTAAATACAGCGGTAATATTGCCTGCCTTAATAGTTGCAGTCTTAGCTACACTATCCCAAACCACAATATCACTTGAATCAGCCTTCTCAACATCGCCGCCTGCAATAGCAATAGCAACAAATCTGAGAGGAACCATAGTTGAGTTAGAAGATGGCTGAATATATGGAGCAACGTCCATAGTATATGTGCTGTCCTCAACAACTATATCCTTGCTGTCAACAACAACCTTAATAAATGGAAGTTCAACCTTATTATCACCATCATCAGATGCTGTCTTAGTAGTTTCCTCTGTAGCAGCCTCAGCAGTAGTCTTAGCAGTATAGCCCTCTACTCTGATATAAGATGCACCTGCACCACCGCCTGATGTAGATACTCTTCTTGTAGATGTTTCAACAGGAGCCTCTGTTACAGGAGCTGATGTAGTACCTTCTGTTGGGGCAGAAGTAGTTGCCTCTGTAGATTCCTCAGGAGCTGTAGTTGTAGCCTCTGTTGAAGCAGAGGTTGCAGCTTCTGTTGTAGCCTCTGTTGTTTCAATAGTACCGCTAGGAGTAAAGCCCATATAGAATATTCTTATCTTAGAGCCTGTTACGCCTGCTGTATAAGTCTGACCTGCAGTAACAGGATATTCTCTATAATAGTAAGTAGATGATGTCTGAGCATCAAATGCTTCACCAAATACATTACCGTTCTTATTGCTGCTTATCTTAAAGGCAATGGAGAATGTACCGTTTGATGGAGCCTTAAAGCTTATAGCATCACCATTGTCTGCTGCAGCTATACAGTTATCGGCACTTGCAGCCTTGCTGTATTCATAAGCATTGCCATCAGCAGTATTAAATACATTAGCAAGGTCAGTTGTAATATTTAAGTCAATAAGTGCAGTTAAGCCGTTGCCTAAATCTGTACCTGCTGTAACACTCTTAATGTCCCACTTAACTGTATCAGTTAAGAACTGGTCAAGACCTGAAGGAGCTGCCTCTGTAGTAGTTTCTGTTGGAGCCTCGCCATCAAATGTATAAGTATAATTTCTTATTTCATTTGGTGTATATACTATCTCTGAATTAGAAGATACAGCTTCAATTACAGAATTAATTGTAGCTAAAGATGAACCTGAAAGATCACCCTTAACATCATAAGTTACAGTAAATAATCTGCCACTGTCAGTAAATGCAGGTAAAGAACTGTTAGGAGCCTGAGAGAAATCCTTATCAAAAATACAGTAAGATACCTTAATCTTACCTAACTCTGACTGAGTCTTAACACCGTCAGCATTAGGGAAGTCCTTATTGCCTGATGCAGGAACATTGGCAAACTGATTTTCAATATTGGCTGCATTGGCTGCATTAGCCTTAACCTGTGCACCAGATGCATCAATTATATCAATAGCAATATCACCTTCCGCAACAGATACAGGAGTTAATAAATCAGGATTAAATGTAAAGAACATCATATAGTTGTTAAAGCCCTTGCCTGTACCGTTTACAACATTGTAATCTACAACAAGCTTTCCGCCTTCATTGCTTACAACAACAGGTTCAATACCAATGTAATCACTAACAACTGCTTCCGTAGTTGTTTCTGTAGTTGTTTCATTGTCAACAGGAGTATCTGCAAGTTTAGCTAAAGCTCCATTAATATAAGTATTCCAGTATTCACAAGGAATTGAAGTATCAAAATCACCTTCAGCATTTTTGCCATAACCTGTAAATACACCGCTGTTATTTACAATAAATTCAGTATTGCCCTTAGCATCTGCAATATACATAGACTTTGGAGCAGTAATTGCATTAGCAAAGCCTAAAGAAGAATTTTGGATCATTTCAGCCATATCAGCAGCAATCGCAAAGCCGCCTAACTTAGAATGATGAGTCTTTTCGCCTGCTGAGAACAATCTTGCCGCAGTAGGTGAAGGATAATCACCGCTTACAATATTTCCTGCTGCGCTGTCTGTCTTATAAGCATCTTCATACATAGCCTTAGTCCATGAATAAAGGTCAATACAAAGAATATTGTTATCCTCTGCAACCTGCTTTGTAGCAGTTACATATTCATCATTATCACCGTGATGTGACCTAATTGTACCATCACTTTCAAAATACATTCTTGAAACAGGAGTTACAAGAACAGGAGTAGCACCAACAGCCTTAGCTGCATCTACATACTGCTGTAAATACCAACAGAATGAGCCTGTGCCTGAATCTGTAGTATCTGACTGAGGAGTGTATGGGAACTTGCCGCTTGCATCAGGAGTGCCTACAGGAACATATCTGTCAGCATAGGATGCTGATGAATCGTTATGACCAAACTGAATGAATAAGTAGTCACCCTTAACCATCTTTTCTTTAATCATATCCAGATACTTGTCACTGCCATCAGCCTTAGTACCGTTCATAAATGTTCTGGCACTTCTGCCGCCCTGAGCATAGTCCATAACCTCATATTTGCTGTTATCTACAAAGTAACCAAGGAATTCACCCCATGAACCTTCATTAAGGTTAGCTCCTGAATTGTTAATAGCACCTGCTGAGTAATCCTTAACAGTTGAGTCACCTGCAAGGAATATAACAGCCTTGCCGCTTGGTCTATCAGTATCAATGGTACCTGAACCAAGAGAAATTTCCTTTTCTGTTACAGTAGACTTAGCCTCACCGCTAAGACCGCCTACAACATAAGGAGTTACTGTAGCCTTTAACTTAGAACCAATCATATCTGCCGTAAGCTTAACACCTGTGTTAGCCTGAGCAGTTGTGTTCTTAATAACTGTTTCAGTACCATCAGCAGCTATTAAAGCATAAGTAATTCTTGATGCATCATTTGCATCGTTATCACCTAAAGAATACTTAACAATAAATGTATCACCTGTATGTGGCAATAAAACATCACCGTCAGTTGACCAATATGGATCAGTTGAAAATACAGGAGTGCCTGACTCTGTATAATATGTAGGATCCCAGCCTAAATAAGCTGTCTTTGCATTAGTATAAAGGTCTTTAGCAGCAGCTTCCTCCATAACACCGGTTACTCTGCCTGTTGTGTCAACAGGAGTACCGTCAGCAAGAATAGTATTATATTCCTTATATTTTGCCGCTGTTGGAGCAACACCGCTCATTGATGTCCATCCCTCAGCAGAAATTGCATCTGCATTTTCAACTACAGTATTAATAAAGGCAATATCCGCACCTGCATCCCAAGGTCTGCCAAAGTAGCCTGATGCGTGTTTCATACCGTCCTTATTGGATATTGTACAATCTCTGAAAATGTAACCAACATAATCAGTCTTGTTGTTAGAACGACCTGCTGTAATATAGCCGCCCATACCTGTGTCACTGTAACCGCAGAAACGAAGTTCACAACCATCAAATACGGCATTACCTGAACCAAAGATATAATCTGTGTTACCTTCAATTTTACAATTCTTGTAATATGTATGAGTACTGTCACCCATATAAAGTGTATCCTGTGAACCAATCATAGTACAGTTCTTAAATTCTGACCTGTCAGCCTCAACAATAAGTGCAGTACTTCTCTCGGTAGCTGCCTTACTTGTAACGTCTAAGGCATATGTTCTTGCAGGAAGAATACCTGTTTCTTCCACACCGTCAGCAATTTCTTCATCTGTAATATATTTATTAAATGAAGCCTCAAATGTAATATTTTCAGCCTTAAAGCCTGTAGCAGTATTCTTAACGTAAGTACCTACACCCCACTTAGCAGCCTCTACTTCCTTAGAATACTTATCAAATGCATTTTCAACATTATAATAGCCTGTTTCATCAACAGAATAATATCTGTAACCTATACCATAGTACCATGTAAGCTTAACCTCACCATTACCCTCAGGCTTAAGAGTAATATAAGGAGTTGTAATAATTAACTGCTCTCTGTAAGTTCCCGGAGCAATGTGAATAGTAACTCTGTCAGCCTCTGATTGAGGATTCATAACCTTAGCAGCCTCTAAGGCTTCGCTCATTGTTGCAAAGTTATTAACCTGACCCTCACAGCCAACATAAATATCCTTTACGCTTGTATCAACTGTTGGAGGAGTAACTGTTACGGGAACAAATAAAATATCCTTAGATACGTTTTTGTTTTCAACTACAACGTGACCTGAAGTAGTATAACCCTCAGCAACAGCCTTAACTTCATAAGAACCTGCTCTTAATATAACAGTGTATGTATTATCCTTTATGCTGCCTGCATAAGAATAACCATCATCTACATTAACAAATGCAATTTCAGCAACATTAGCACCGCCAACAATATTACCGGTTACAGTGTAGGTAGACTTCATTGCAACAGTAACGTCCTGAGTAATGTCCTTAGAATCATTAAATGTGCCGCCTGCTGTTATTTCATAATCATTTACACCTGAAATATTGGCAGTATACTCAACATCAGGCTCTAAAGTAGCCTCAAATGACAAGTCAGCACCAACAGTTGCAGTAACAGTATCAGCCATTGATTCTGCATCAGGAACTAAAGTTAAAACAAGTTTAGATGTGTCATAGCCTTCTTCAAAACCTGTAATCTTACCTGTTGCCTTATAAACAGACTTAATTTCAATATCAAATGCAACAGCCTTGCTGCCTGCTAATAAATCGTCTGTTGTAACAGTGAATTTCTTAGTTTTGTTAGTAAAGCCATATCCTGTAATACCTCTTGCAGAGGCAGTATATGTATAGCCCGGAGTTACATAAGAAACAACACCGCCTGTAGCTGTTTCAATTACATCACCTGTAGTATCATTAGTTATTGCAACGTCACAGCCCTCAATATTAAATTCATTGGAATTTAATGAAAGTGTCAATTCAACAGATGGAGTCTTTACAATTCTGTTTACTATAGGCTTGCCGCCTGCAGCACTAAACCAAAGTTTGAAAGAGCCGCTTTCCTTGGCAATAAATCTAACGATGTCACACTCGCCTGCCAATACAACCTCATCAGCCTGAGTGCCGTTTACTGCCGTAAACTCAACCATATCATCACTTGAGTTTGAACAGCCTGTGTAAACCTTAATTTCTGTACCTTCAACAACGTTGTCAAGCTGGAAGTATCTTCTTGCATCACCGCCTGTACCGTTTGCATACCACATACCGTTTGCAGTATAGCCATCTGAATAAGCAGTTACAGCCTTGCCATTTTCGCCATAACTTCTCAAGCCATTTTTGCCGTCATAAAATAAACGATCGCCTGAATTTGTAACAAGAGTTAAATCTCCGCCTAAATCAAAGGTACCACCGCTTATAAACTTACCTTTACTGCCGCTGGCAGCATCACCGACAGCATCAAAGTTATCAAGAAAACTACGGTTAATTCTGTTAGTGTAAAGATTAGTATCACTTTCTTCCACACCACCAAAATCCCATATGTCAACTTTACCGCCTGCTGCCGCACCTGAAGAAACCAAATCAATACTTCCTCCCGATACAACACCGTCGGTATCAAGTAAACCGGAGCCTGCATTTGCCACAATTAAATTAGTCATCATTGCTGAAACTAACATAACAAAGGACAAAATTCTGCTCACAGTTCTTTTAGAGCTTTTGTTCATAACCTTTCCTCCTTTACTTTTGTGGAAATATTCCACATATATGATTAAATTATAGCTTATTTTATGTATAAAATCAACAAGTTAAAATCTTTATAAAAAAAATTAGCAAGTTACACAAAATATTTTTATTTTTTTGTGAAAAACTATTATAAAAAATCAAGTAAATCAGCCACTAGTGCACGGGCACGGTAAATTAAATAACCCTGACACTATGTCAAGGTTTTAATCAACTAAATTATATTTATATCAGTCAAACCATAAAAAAAGGAACGGCTTAAATCCGTTCCCTTTTTAAAGAAAAAAACATGAAAAGATTTTTTATTTAAATTTCCGGTTCAATAAGACCATAAGCTCCATCCTTACGCTTATAAACAACATTAATTTCATCAGTTTCAGCATTTCTGAAAACAAAGAAATTATGTCCCATCATATCCATCTCCATGCAAGCCTCTTCTGCATCCATAGGCTTAACAAAAAATCTCTTTGACTTAACGATGTTAATGCCATCCTCATCACTATACTCATCATCAGCAAGGGCAATGGCATTAAGCTCATCAGCAAAGGCAGGAACTTTCTTAGCTCTGTCATGAAGCTTATTCTTATACTTAACCATCTGTCTTTCAAGAATATCAACAGCCTCATCCACTGCTGCCATAAAGTCATCACTTAAAACTTCTGCCTTAATAATTCTCTTATTTGGGAGATTAATTGTGACATCAATTTTCTTATCAAGCTTAACTTCAGTCAAAACCACATTAGCCTCAGACTCTGAAGGAAAGAGCTTGGCTATTCTGTCAAGTTTAGCAGCAATCTTATTACTGAAATTGTCAGTTACCTCAAAATTCTTACCAATAAATGAATAACGCATAACATCAACTCCTTTGTAATAAAAGGAAGAATTTAATTCTTCTTATTATTAATATTCTCCATAACTTTTAAAAATCCTTTATTTAATTAAAAATTTTTTTAAATTATGAAATTAAAAATTTTTACGAAAATTTTTCACAAAAATTAAAAAACCTCTTGTTATGCCACTTGTGGGAATTTTTTTGATATGTTGATTTTTTGTGGATAACCATATATTATAAACTTATATTTGTTGAAAAACTCATTTATATTTTTGTGGATAAGTGGGAAAACTTTGTTAATAACCTATTTAAGCCTCTTTTATAAGTGCAAAACTTATAAATTTATTAACATAGTTATCCAAGTTATCCACAACTTAATTTTATTTGGTCACATTACAATATTTTACAGTATTTTTACTTTTTTGTTAAATTTGTACAAAGTCATCGACAAAAAAATACACCGTGAAAAACCTCCACGGTGTAAAAATTAAAATTTAAATATTATTCCTGCTGCTGCTGCTACAGCTATATAAAAAATGGGATGCTTGTTAAATTTAACAAAAGCAATATAAAGTAATACAGCAAATATTATTGATTTAAATTTAAATAAATCCATAAATATTCCACTTTGCTGAAAAAGAGAAAAGTCGAAAAGTGCCTCTTTCATTACCAAAAAGCCTGCTGCTGCAATAAGTCCCATTGACGCAGGTCTTATACCCGAGAAAACTTTTTCTACAATAGGGCTGTTTTTAAACTTATTAAATATGGAGGCAACAATTATAATTATAATAATTGAAGGTGCTATTAATCCCAAGGTAGAACATATACCGCCTAAAATTCCTGCTGTTGAAAAACCTGCATAGGTAGACATATTTACACCCATAGGTCCAGGAGTGGATTCTGAAATTGCAACCATATCCATTAAATCGTGTATTGAATACCATTCAGGATACTTATATGACAGCTTTTGAAGAAAGGGCAGTGTTGCAAGTCCGCCGCCTATAGCAAAAAGACCTACCTTAAAAAATTCGTATATTAAAGTAAAGTATATCATTTTTTACTGCCTCCTTTGATTTTTTCCACAACTGTTCCGTAAATATAGCCAAATATACCTGCACCGACCACAACTATTATAGGGCTGATATTAAAAACAGCAGAAAGAATAAACACCAATAAAAACAGCAGTACTCCTATTTTGTTTGTAACAGCACTTTTCCACAGCTTAACCGTAGCACTTATAATAAGAACACATACACATATTCTTATACCACTGAAAGCATAATTTACAACAGGAAGGTCAGTTATATATTCCAGTATTGTTGCAAGTATTGTAATAATAATAATTGAAGGTGTTACAAAGCCAAGAGTTGCAAAAATAGCTCCCGGAATACCTTTAAGTTTATGACCGATAAAAGTTGACGTATTGACGGCTATAACTCCCGGTGTACACTGTCCTATGGCATAGTAGTCAATAAGCTCCTCCTTTGTACACCAACCTCTATTTGTGACAAGCTCCCTTTCAAGTATAGGAAGCATTGCATAACCGCCGCCAAAGCATACACTGCCCATTTTTGCAAAAAGCAGATAAAGAGTTATTAATTCCTTCATATATTTTCTCCTTTGCTAATATCAGATAGACAGTCATAATTATAACACCGGTGTAAATTTGTGTCAAGAATTGATAATTTAACCTTAATATTAGGTCTTACTATTTAAATATCATCAATTATATTGTAAAAATGACAGGGACAGACCCTATTATTAATTATGATATTGTATGTCTTATTTACCAATATACGGTCATAAATATTTATTGTTTCACAATAATCAATTATTTTATTATTCTTTTTTAATATTCCTATTATGTTATAGTTAAATTCGTCTTTAACTAGGGCTATGGAAAGGTTAAATTCATCAAAATTTAAACGGTTAAACTTATTTATTTTTTTCACATTAATCATCCTTTAGAGAAAATTATATCAAAATGTATTATTTATTTCAATTAAAAAATTTCGACAAAATACTAGATATAGTAGTATATTTTGCATTATGCTACTATATCTAGTATTTTTTGTGTTTCAAAAAATTACAAAAAATTTTTTTTACAAATGTCACACTTTGTCACTTTTACAGTGATATGCTTTTTTTGAGCAGAAAAGAGGTGAAAAAAATGTTTGATTTTCAGTTTCCTTATTCTCAAATGCCAAAAATAAATGCCATTATAAAAAAAGGCAGCAAAAGCATTATGAGAAATGAGGATTTTATACTTAAAGAAATCAGTGAATTTAAAAGCTCAAAAATAAGATTTGATATGCTTAGAGGTTATTACTACTTTGAGGGCAAACAGGACATACTGAAAAGAAAAAGGCTTTGTATTGGCGAAAACGGTGATGTTAATGAAGTAAACAACATTCCAAACAACAGAATTGTAGATAATCAATACAAAAAACTTGTAACTCAAAAGGTAAACTACATACTGGTAATTGCTGCAATAGAATCAAAAAGGAGTGATTTTTAAATGAACAATATCATTAAGCATAAAATAACTGATGTTATAGGCGGCGGTTATGATGATTTTTGGAAATTTAAAGGCAGATACAGAGTTTGCAAAGGTTCAAGAGCCAGTAAAAAAAGCAAAACAACTGCTCTAAACTTTATTGTAAGGCTTATAGCTTATCCCGAGGCAAATATGCTTGTAGTAAGAAAGGTTTACAATACATTAAAGGACAGCTGTTACACAGAGCTTTGCTGGGCAATTAAAAGACTTAATCTTGAAAATTATTTTTTATGTAAAACAAGTCCTCTTGAAATTACATATACGGTGACAGGACAAAAAATATATTTCAGAGGACTTGACGACCCTATTAAAATTACATCAATTACTGTTGATACAGGCTGTCTTTGTTGGATGTGGCTTGAAGAAGCCTATGAAATAGATGATGAAAACGATTTTAATATGCTTGATGAAAGTATAAGGGGACGTGTTCCTGACGGACTTTTTAAACAAATTACAATTACACTTAATCCTTGGAATGAAAGACATTGGATCAAGAAAAGATTTTTTGATGTTAAAGACGATGATATACTTGCCAAAACTACCAATTATCTTTGCAATGAATGGCTTGACAGCTCCGATAAAAAGGTTTTTGAAACAATGAAAATAACCAATCCCAGACGTTATCAGGTTGCAGGACTTGGAAACTGGGGTATTACAGAAGGACTTGTATATGAAAATTGGAGAGAATCTGAATTTGATATAAATGAAATTATAAGAAAATACAATATTAAAGCGGTTTTTGGTCTTGACTTTGGATACACCAATGATGAAACAGCTCTTTTCTGTGGTCTTTGTGACACACAAAATAAAAAGCTTTATGTATTTGATGAAATATATAAAAAGAAAATGAGCAATGAGGATATTTATAATGAAATAGTTAAAAAGGGCTATAAAAAAGAAAGAATCAGAGCTGACTGCTCTGAACCTAAAAGTATAGACAGGCTCAGAACTCTTGGTTTAAGCAATATAAGAGGCTGTAGAAAGGGTAAGGACAGTATAAATAACGGCATTGACTTTATACAGGGATATGAAATAATAATTCTGCCTAAATGCAAGGGGTTTCTTATGGAAATAAGTAATTATAACTGGGAAATTGACAGCAGCGGAAAAAGAACCAATATACCCTGCGATAAATTTAATCACCTTATGGATGCTATGAGATATGGTATGGAGGAGATAATTAAAGGAGATAGTTTTAGCTTTGAATAAAGTAAATTAATGTTTATTTCACCAAAGGTGAAATAAACATTAATTTTAATTCAAAGTTATTTTGCCATGCTTGTGTAGCAAACAGTTGCGGCTTTTTCTCTAAAATAAAGGCAACTGTTTGCTACAATGGCAAAATTGGTAAAAC
>CABVEG010000002.1 GCA_902497185.1 uncultured Eubacteriales bacterium
TGTCATAGGTATTGTATTTGGTATTATTACGGCAGTGGTTATAATAGGCGGTATTGAGTCTATTGCAAAGGTATGCGAAAAACTTGTGCCTTTTATGGCTTTCTTTTATGTTATTGGATGTCTTATTATACTTGGTGTAAATTATGACTACATTATTCCTGCAATTAAGACTATATGTACCCTTGCCTTTAAGCCGGGAGCTGTTGTTGGTGGTCTTGCAGGTCAGGGCATAATGATGGCTGCACGTTATGGTATTGCAAGAGGCTTGTTTTCCAATGAGTCAGGCTTAGGCTCTGCTCCACTTGTTGCTTCTGCTGCTCAAACAAGGAATCCTGTTCGTCAGGCGCTTGTGTCTGCTACGGGTACGTTTTGGGATACTATTGTAGTCTGTCTTATGACAGGTCTTGTGCTTGTAAGTACTGTTATGAAAAATCCTGCAATAAATATGGATACAATAGCTAATGGCGGACAAATGACAACAGCTGCATTTTCACAGATTCCTGTTTTAGGTCCTGTTATTCTTGTTGTTGGAATAATTATGTTTGCTTACTCTACTATTCTTGGTTGGAGCTATTACGGCGAGCGATGTGCCGAGTATCTTTTTGGTAAAAAGGCTTTGCTGCCTTATAAGATTCTTGTAGTGGCGGTAGTAGTTGTCGGACCTGTTATTGCACTTGATATGGTGTGGAATATATCTGATATATTTAATGCTTTAATGGCTATTCCAAACCTGATTGCCGTTATTTTACTTTCGGGAGTTATAGCCGATGAAACAAAAAAATGGATTAATAATCTGGATGGCAGGGATGAAAGTGAGATTCCTGTTGTGAAGAAATAAAGTGGTTATTATAGTTTTTTGTGTAGAGTATAATTTGAACTCCCCTGTCAGGCGGACAGGGGAGTTTTATTTTGAAGAGGTTGAGCCTAATTAAAATAATTGTCGAAAATTGATTTTATTTATGGTTTTTATGGTTTTTAATCTTAAAAAATTTCAAAAATGTTGACGTTATGTTAAATTTATGATAATATTAAAGCTAAGGCTAAAATTAAGTATTAAACAGCAGTGGGTATAAAACTGTTAATATATATAATATGCCGTTTACCTGTTAACAGGAAATTTAGCGGAAAGATTATAAATATCCTTACCAAAGGGCATTTTGTTAAAATTGGGGAAATCAAATATGGCTAAGGAAGAAATTACAATATTAGAAATTAATAATAACAAGGTACAGCTTTTAAGTCAAAGCAGAAAAAATCCGAATTACAGCACCAACAAAAAACAGGTGTTTATTGTTGGCTGTAAAGGAATACCTGCAAATTATGGCGGATTTGAAACCTTTGTTGAAAAACTTACAGAGTATCAGGTTAGTGATAAAATACGTTATCACGTGGCACGTATTTCTGATAATAACATAAGATACGAGTATAATGGTGCTAAATGCTTTAATGTAAACACACCAAATATTGGAGCTGCAAAGGCTGTGTATTATGATATAGCGGCATTAAAGGCGTGCATTGATTATTGCAAAGCAAGACCTTCAATTAAGGAGCCTGTATTCTATGTTTTGGCTTGCAGAATAGGTCCGTTTATAGGACATTTTAAAAAGGAAATTAAAAAACTTGGAGGAAAACTCTATGTTAATCCTGACGGACATGAGTGGAAAAGAGGAAAGTGGAGCGCCCCAATAAAAAGATATTGGAAAATATCAGAAAGATTAATGGTTAAAAATGCTGACTTGCTGATTTGTGACAGCAAAAATATAGAGTCTTATATAAAAACCGATTACAAAAAATTTAACCCCAATACAACATTTATTGCATATGGTTCAGATACAAAGCCTTCTCATATGAAAGACGAGGATAGAGTCTATGTACAATGGTTAAAAAACAACAAACTAAAGCAAAAGGAATACTATTTAGTCGTAGGTCGTTTTGTCCCGGAAAATAATTATGAAACAATGATAAGAGAGTTTATGAAGAGTAAGACAAAAAAATCATTTGCTCTTATAACAAATGTAAGTGATAAGTTTTTAGAAGAACTAAAGGTTAAAACCGGTTTTGACAGGGACGAGCGTATTAAATTTGTGGGCACAGTGTACGATCAGGAGCTGCTTAAAAAAATTCGTGAAAATGCCTATGGCTATTTCCATGGTCATGAGGTTGGAGGTACCAATCCAAGTCTTCTTGAGGCTTTAGGCAGTACAGATTTAAATTTGCTTTTGGACGTCGGCTTTAATCGTGAAGTTGGTGAAGATGCGGCACTTTATTGGAACAAGGATGATGGAAACTTAGCGTCCCTTATAGAAAAGGCTGATGCTATGGCTGATGAAAAAATTAAAGCTCTTGGAGCTAAGGCTAAAAAACGTATTAAAGATGCATATAGTTGGGAATATATTGTAGACAGGTATGAAAAATTGTTTATTGAAAGCTGATGTGACATTGACTGATTCGGCAGATTTGTTGGAAAGTTTGAGGTATGAAATATGAAAAGAATTATTACTTATGGAACATTTGACTTGCTTCATTACGGACATATAAATCTTTTGCAGCGTGCTAAGGCTTTGGGAGATTATTTGGTGGTAGTTTTATCATCTGATGAATTTAATTGGAATGAAAAGCATAAGAAGTGTTACTTTCCCTATGAGCAGAGAAAAGCACTTTTGGAGTCAATTCGTTATGTTGATTTGGTAATTCCTGAAAACTCATGGGAGCAAAAACGAAGTGATGTACATGAATATCATATTGACACCTTTGTTATGGGTGATGACTGGAAAGGAAAGTTTGACTTCCTTAAAGAAGAAGGTGTTGAGGTTGTTTATTTACCAAGAACACCTGAAATAAGCACAACACAGATAAAGCAGGACTTAAATAATTTATAATAGTAATTTCTGTAGAAAGAGGAAAAGGAAATGAGTAATATTGACATTTTACATAAAGTCGATATGGATATTGTAAGGGAAGTTGTTCATATTTGTGATGAGTATGGCTTGAAGTATTATATGCTTGGCGGAACCATGCTTGGAGCAATTCGCCATAAGGGCTTTATTCCATGGGATGATGATATTGATTTAGGAATGCCAAGGGAGGATTATGAAAAATTTCTGGAAATCGCTCCCCAAAAACTGTCCTCATTTTTGAAAATTGTAAATTACAGAACCAATCCTGATTATCAGTACTATATTACCAGAGTTCTACATACGGAAACAAAGGTGATAGAAGAACGAATTGGAAATGACAATAAATATACCAACGCATCTATAGATATTTTCCCTATTGACGGTACACCCAATAATGTTATTCTTAGAAAAATTTATTTTTTTAGAGTATTGTTTCATAGAGCCTTAATGTCATTATGTTATAAGGACTCAATAGATCGTAAAAGAAAAAGAGGTACTATGGAAAAGATACTTCTTTGGATAATGGAGAAACTCCCCATAGATAAATTTACTACACCATACAAACAAAAAGAGAAAATTGATAGGCTTTTGAGAAGCCATAGTGTTGATAAATCAAAATATATAGGAAATATTATGGGTGCTTACAGAACAAGAGAGATAGTGCCTAAAGAATATTACGGTGAAGGAAAATTTTATAGGTTTGAAGGCGAAGAATTGCGTGGTATGGATATGTATGATGAGTATTTGACATATACCTACGGCAATTATATGGAGCTGCCACCTGAAAAAAACAGGAAAACTCATTTTAAAATTTTGGAAATTCACGGTGAGCAGTTATAGAAAGTCGGGTTGATTACTAATGAAAAAATTTATGGAGTTATTTAAAAAGGTTGGAGGGAAACAAATTCTTCTACAGTATTTTAAGGCTCATGTACTGCTTTTTTCTTTGGTTATTACCGGAATTTTGGGATTTTCAAAGAAGTCACTTGAAATTGTAAGGCTTGCCGTAAATAATAGGGTTTTGTGTAAGCTGAGGAAAAAATACAGGAAGTTTATTGCTGATTATGTGAAAAATCATACTGTAAATAAAGGCGAAAATTCAGATAAGGTGTGGGTATGCTGGCTTCAGGGTATGGAAAATGCACCTTTACTTGTTCAAAGCTGCTATAAGTCATTACAGGAAAATTTAAAAAATAAAGAAATTATACTGATTACAGAGGATAATTACAGAAATTATGTAACCTTTCCTGATTTTATACAGAAAAAAATTGACAGCGGTATTATAACAAGAACACATTTTTCTGATTTGTTAAGACTTGAGCTGCTTATAAAATATGGTGGTACATGGGTTGATGCAACTGTATTCTGTTCAGGAAATGATTATCCTGAATATATGTTTGATTCCGATTTATTTGTTTTTCAGTGTCTTAAGCCGGGACTTGACGGACATTGCCACAGCATATCAAGCTGGTTTATGACGGCATGTATTAATAACCCTATTATAATTTTAACCCGTGATTTGCTTTATGAATATTGGAAAAAAAACAACTCAATGGCAGACTACTTTCTTATACATGATATGTTTCAACTGGCAATAGAAACATACCCCGAGGAGTGGAAAAATGTTATTCCTTTCAGTAATTCAATTCCCCATATTCTGCTTTTGAGAATGTTTGAAAAATATAATGAGAATGTATGGGAGGCTGTTAAGAATATGACCTGCTTTCATAAGCTGAGCTATAAGTTTGATAAAAGTAGGGAGGATATTATTGGCAGCTATTATTCAGTAATTATAGAAAAGGAGAAATGACCGGATGAGGAAGTTTAGCCCCCAAAGGAGAAAAAGGATAAAGGCAATGTTTGGCTGCTTATGGCATAGAGGGGGATATGACAAGGCGAAGTATTTAAAAAAAGTAAAATATTTTGCTGAGTTTGGTGACAATAATTATTGGTATCCAAGAAATTTGCCGTCAGATCCTCATTGTGTATATATTCATAATAATGTAAATGTGGCAACAGATGTGTATTTTTGTACCCATGATGTAATACACCATATGCTTAACAACTGTCCCCAATATGTAAACAGACTAAAGGGAAAAAAGTTTGAATATTTAACAGGCAAAATTGAGATTTTTGATAATGTGTTTATTGGTGCAAAATCTGTTATAATGAACGGAGTTACAATAGGTCCAAATGCCATTGTTGCAGCAGGCAGTATTGTAACAAAGAATGTTCCTCCTGATTCTGTTGTTGGCGGAGCACCTGCAAAGTATATATGCTCTATGGAAGAATATTTGAGCAGGCGACCTGAAATGTTAGAAGTTTGATTTAAATGAAAAGGCGAGTAAAGAAATGAAAAAAGTTGGTTTGTGCGTAAGATATGATTGTGATAATTTTGGAAGTATGCTCCAAATCCTTGCAACTCAAAAGGCGATTGAAAAAATGGGTTGGCGCTATGAAATTATAAGATATAATAAGAAAACACCTTTATTTATGTTAAAAAATGTTTTCAGAGTATTTAACCCGTATTTTATGCGAGGAAAACTTATGGCATTTTCTAAGAAAAGGAAGATGAAGGCCTTTCCTGATATAGAGAAAAGAAACAGCACAAGATTAAAGCTTATCAGAGAATACCGTCAAAAATATATAGGACCTTATTCAGATGAGTATAAGGGCTTTTCAAATCTTGTGAAGGGTGCCTATAAATATGACGCAGTTATGGTAGGAAGTGACCAGCTTTGGACTCCTGCCGGCATTAAAAGTAAATTTTATAATCTGCTTTTTGTTCCTGATTCAATTAAAAAAATATCTTTTGCCACAAGTTTTGGCGTAAGTAAGGTTCCGTCAAGACAGATTAAGGAAACGGCAAAGTACCTTGACAGAATAGATTACATAAGTGTAAGGGAATTAAAGGGTTATGAAATAGTTAATGAATTAACAGGCAAAGAAGCAGTAATTGCCTTAGACCCTACACTGCTTTTCAATGCTGAAGAGTGGGAAGAAATTTTTAGCAACAAAAACAAAGAAGAAGAACCTTATATATTTGCTTATTTTTTAGGCGGAAATCCCGAGCACAGAAGAGCTGTAGAAAAACTTAAGGCTGAAACGGGATTTAAGGTTATTACCTGCCCTAATATGGATGAATTTGTTAAAGGGGATTTGACCTTTGGTGATGAGCAGAGGTATGAAACCGATCCTGTAGACTTCCTTAATTTAATAAGGAATGCTGAATACATATGTACGGATTCATTCCACGGTTCTGTATTTTCCGTATTAAATCGTAAAAAGTTTATGACATTTAACAGATATAGTGATGATGAAATATTTTCTAAAAACTCACGTATAGAGAGCTTCTGCACCTTGTTGGGTCTTGAAAACAGACGTTATTGCGGTAATATGGAAAATATGAAAATAAAAATGGATTCAAATATAGATTATGACGATGTAGATAAAAGAATTGAAAAATTGAGAAAAGAAACCTATGATTTTTTAGATAAGGCTTTAAATGGCTGATAATTAAGGAAAGGACAGAGTCAGTATGATAAACGTTGAAAAAAAAGAAAAATGCTGCGGCTGCACTGCTTGTGCTAATGTCTGTCCTGTTCAATGTATCAGTATGCAGCCTGATTCTGAAGGCTTTATGTATCCTGTTGTTGATAAATCCGTCTGTATTGAATGTGGCAAATGTGAAAGAGTATGTCCTGTATTAAATTCCGAAAAATCAGGTAATAACTATGATAAAAAATGCTTTTTAGCAAGAACAAAGGACAATGCTGTTTTGATGGAGGGAACCTCAGGAGGTGTCGGAACTACACTTGCTCTTGATGTTGTAAAAAAAGAGGGTATTGCTTACGGTGCTGTGTTTGATGAAAATTTCAGAGTGGTACACAAGGGAATTGATAATACAAAAGATATTGTTAAATTTTCAGGCTCAAAGTATGTTCAAAGTGATTTAACAGGTGTTTTTGAAAGGGTTAAAAATGAGCTTTCATATGGTAAAAGGGTTATATTTACCGGAACTCCATGTCAAATATACGGACTTAAGAATTATCTGGGCAAGGATTATGATAATCTTTTACTTGTGGATTTGGTGTGTCATGGAGTGCCTTCACCTAAAATATGGGAAAATTATATACAATATTTGAACAATAAATATGGCAGATTAAAATATGCTAATTTCAGAAAAAAAGCATATGGATATCATGTTACAACCATGGAAGAGGTTTTTGAAAATAATAAAAGGCAGCTTGGCAGTGCAAGAACAAATCTTATGCTTAAATGCTTTTTTAAAAATATTGCTGACAGACCTATTTGTTATGAATGCCCTTTTAAGACTTTGGATAGATGCAGCGATATAACGCTATTTGACGGTTGGCATGCAAAGGAGCTTGTAAAGGGGCTGGAGGATGACGATAAAGGTTATACCAATGTTATTATACATACCATAAAGGGAGAAGAGGCATTATTAAATAACAGGGAATTGGAATCGATACAGGTTGACCTAAATAAGGCAATTCAGTTAGATGGAAGTATGATGTTTAATTCAGTAAAAAAGCATCCTCAAAGGGAAGCCTTTTATAAAATGTTTAATGAGTTGGGAATAGAAGAAGCGGTTAAGGAATTTTTAACCATAACAAAAAAGGATAAATTTATTGAAAGCTGTAAATTAATACTTTTTAAAATCGGTGTTATTAAGCATATTAAGAGTATTAAATCAAAGTTAGAAAAAAGAGGGAAGTAATATGAATTTTAAAATGATATATGTTATAAATTTAATTAGTCTTTTTTTAGTTTTGGCTTTTTGTGCTCTTTATTATGGAATGTTTGCAGATAATTCCTTTGCAGGCTACATAGATGATATAATTCCTCTTATTTTGGGAGTTGTTGGCTTATATGCTATGTTTAAGGGAAATATGTCAAAATTTGATATGGAGTTGTTTTGGTGGATAGCAGCTATATGTGTTATTGGAATTATATCAAATTTGGCTAACGATATTGTTAGTAATTACAGCTATGTTGTTAATGATATGTTTAGCTTTTTAAAAATGTTTTTGTCCTATTGGGGTGTAAGAGCTCTTTTTAATGGTAAAGAAAACAGAATAAATAATTTCCTTTCAGGCATTTCCGTAATTGCAAAAATTTTTATAATAGTTATTTTTATATTCGGATTGTTAAATTTGCTTGGTTTTGTTGAAATGTATGACGAAATTCGCTTTGGAATAAAGAACTATTACTTTATAATGGGAAATGCTTCTCAGTTTGGTGTAATAACAGGTGTGGCACTTGCTTTAATCATATTATCAGGAAAATCAAATATAATTTATGAAATAATGGCATGTACTGTACTTATAATGACGGCTAAGGGAATGTCACTTATTATTTTAAGTGTTTATGTTGTGCTTAATTTATTTGGCGGAAGAAAAATAAAGCTGTGGCATTTCCTATTGTTAGGTATAGTGTTAATTTTTGTATTAAACTATCAGCTTACTAATTATCTTCTTGATGAAAGCGCACCAAGAGCACTGCTCCTACGCTATGGCTTAAAAACTGCTGTAGATTATTTCCCTTTGGGAGCAGGCTTTGCTGCATTTGGTTCCAATATGGCTGCCGTTCACTATTCACCATTGTATGTAAGATATGGTTTCAGAACAAATTCGGCTCTTACTACTTTGGATAAGAATGAAATGGGAACAGCGTTAAATGATGCTTATTTAGGAATGTCTTTGGGACAGTTTGGAATACTTGGAACAATATGTTTATTTGTTGTTTTTACAAAAATAGGTCAAAAATTAGTTAAATCAAATTATGAAAACAAAAAAGCTCATAATATATGTATTGCCTGCTTTATCTGCTTTTGCGGAATGGCAATTATGGCCGGTTCAATAAAGGGCAGCTGCGGACAGCTTATATTAGCGGTATTGGCAATTTATTTTTCTATTTGCGAAAAAGAACAGGAAACTCAAAATTAAGCTGATTAATATACGGCAATTAAAATATAAAAACTGCTGATAGGAGATTTCTGCAATATGAAAGAATATTATTTTATTAATAGCAACAATGGTCCTTTTATGGGAAAGAGTGATTTTGAAAATATTGATGATGAACTTGGTGCTCACCTTATTTGCGGACGTTATAATATTAAAAATAAAATTTTGAGGAAATTTAACAAAATTCATACAAGCATAAATCTGAATGAAAAATTTAAAATTCCTTTTAAGTCCATATGGAAAAAGTGGGATAATTTTGAAAAATTAGCAGGAAAAAATTCCGTATTTATATTTACCGACAGTTCCATAAGAAGAATGGAATTTAAAGATTTAAAAAAATTGCAGGAAAAGGGCTCAAGCATATATTTGGTTTTTCTTAATACAGCAGTACGTCCGGGTGCCAAATACGGAGCTAAAATGGCACAAAAAATAAAGTTCTCAAAAATATATACAATTGATTCATCTGATGCCAAAACTTATAAATGGGAATATACTAATCAGGTATACTTTGCAGATAAAATAAATAAGTCAGTAAAAGAATGTAAGAATGATGAAGAATTTGACTTATTTTTTGTAGGTATGGCAAAGGACAGACTTAATGTTTTGCATGATGTTTGGCAGAAATTCAGAAAATTCAGATTGAAATTTTTTATTACTGATGTAGATTCAAATGCTCAAATTAAAGACAGCAATATAATTTACAATAAGCGTATAAGCTATAAGGAAGTTATAAAATATATAGAAAAAAGTAATTGTATTCTTGAGGTTGTTCAGGGAGTACAGCACGGTTTAACATATCGTATATATGAAGCTCTTTGTTATAATAAGAAATTACTTACTAATAATGAGGCAGTTTTAAAATTACCTTATTATTCCGAGAAATATATTCAATATTTTAAAAATGTCGAAGATATTAATATTGATTTTGTTCTTGAGAGAACCTGTGTGGATTATCATTATAATGATGAGTATTCTCCAAGACATTTAGTGGATAGAATTAAACACAATGAAGGGGATTTGTAGTAAAAGCAACAAAAATGTTTTTTATATAACATATTTGTGTTTTTAGGCTTATTCATCTGGTAAATCAATATTAAATTTTCAGATGATTTTAATTGGAGGATATGGCAGTGAAAATATTGGCCGGCATTGTTTTATATAATCCTGAAATAGAAAGACTTAAGGAAAATATTGATGGGATTTGTGAACAGGTTGATGGAATTGTTTTAATAGATAATGGTTCAGAAAATTTGAATATTGTTTTAAATAATATATGTGATTATAAAAATATTGAAATAATAAAAAATGCTGAAAATCTTGGTATTGCAGCAGCATTGAGAAAAATTATGGATTATGCCATAAAAAAGGAGTATGATTGGGTAATAACACTGGATCAGGATTCTGTATGCGAAAAAGGATTAATTATGGCATACAGTGAATATTTTGAAATGGAATCTGTAGGTATGCTGACCTGTAACATTATTGACAGAAATATTAGCATAGAAAGAGGATTTGAGGATAATCAAAAATATAGGGAAGTAAAAATGTGTATTACATCTGCTGCCTGTATGAATGTTAAGACATATCAGAATTGTGATGGCTTTGATGATAAAATGTTTATTGATGGTGTCGATTTTGATATTTGTTTTAATTTGAAAAAATACGGATATAAAATCATAAAAATTAATTATGACGGTATTTTGCATGAAATAGGCAGAGGTAAGGATATTAAAATTTTAGGTAAATGTTTCAGAATATATAATCATTCTCCGTGGAGAAATTATTATATGACGAGAAATGCCATATATTTGTTAAAAAAGTATCCGGATGAACTTTCCGTATTTGAATTTATAAAAAAAGAAATTATTACGGAAATTCTTATACTTGTATATGAAAAAATGAGCATCCGAAAACTTATTAACAGATGGAAGGGAATAATAGCAGGTATTAAGCTGCAAAAGGAAGTTATTAAAAAATGACCAAAGAAGGAACAGACAGATTAAAAAAAGGAATAATACTTTTATTTATTGCAAATTTAATAAATTTGGTAATAAGTCTTATCAATGGTTTTGTTTTGCCTAAATATCTGCCAATAGAAACTTATGCCAATATAAAAATATATAATCTTTATGCAAGCTATATAGGTGTTCTTGCTCTGGGGTATTCTGATGGCATATATCTTAAATATGGCGGCTATAACATAAATGATATATCTGAAAGAGAGTTAAACATTGGTAAGTCAAACATAATTGTATTTCAGTTCTTGATTTCTTTAATGTTTGTTGCTTTTGCTTTTGTTATTAAGGATTTTGTGTTACTTTTGACAACAATAAGTGTTGTTCCCGTGAATACGGTTGCTTTATATAAAAACATATTTCAGGCAACGGGAGAGTTTAAAACCTATAGCAGAATTATGAATTATACGTCAATATTTACTTTTATAGGTACTATGACTCTGCTGTTTTGTGTAAAAACTTATAATCCCTATTATTATATTGGAATAATGATTTTTGTTACATACGTTGTATGGGCAATTATGGAATATAAGCTTAAAAGTGTATATCACAAAAAAAGTAAATTTATATTATCCGTAAAACAGTTGTTTGAAAATATCAGATCAGGAATTGTTTTGATGTTAGGCAATTTTTCATCTATTATGATGACAAGTGTTGACAGATGGTTTGTAAAATTTTTATTAACCAAAGCGGATTTTGCATATTATTCATTTGTTGTAAGTACTGAAACATTGGTTACTGTATTTATTAACCCCATAGTTACAACTATGTATAATTACATTTGTGTAATCAATGATTATAAAGCTGTTAATCGTATTAAAAAAATGTGTATTATATTTGCAATTTTCCTTATATCCGGAGCCTTTCCGATAAAATTTATATTGGAGGTTTATTTAACAAAATTTATTAAAGCTAATTATGTTTTGTTTATACTGTTTGCATCCGAGATATTTTTTATGATAATTAAGGGAATTTATGTAAATATATATAAAGCAAGAAAACAACAGGATCGATATTTTAAACAGCTTGTTATTGTTATTATTATAGGCTGTATTTTTAATACAATATTTTATGCTTTATTGAAATCAAATGAAGGAATTGCCTTTGGTACATTATTATCAGTTTTCTGTTGGTATATTATGTGCTGTATATCTGTAGATGAAATAAAACCTGATTTTAGTGAAATTATTACTTTGCTTATTTGCATACCTTCATTTATATTAAGCGGATTTTTCCTTCCGGCAGTTTTGGGATTTATTTTATATATTTCAATTATGGTAATTGTTTGTCTGTTGTTTATGAGATCAGAGTTTTGTATGCTGTTAAATATGGGAATTGGTATTATAAGAAAAAGATTTTCATAAGGATGAGGACAATTTGAAAAAGGAGAGCTCAATATGACTGAAATACAAAATACTTTTATTAATATTTTGAAGTCCTATATATGGGATGAAACAATTGTTTTGCCTTACGATACGGACTTTAGTGAGCTTTTTAATCTTTCAAAAATTCACGAGGTAACAGGTATTGTTGCTGCCGTAGGGAGAAAATGCGGTTACCTCGTGCCTGCTGATATTATAAAAAAGTTTGATGCCTCTCTTGTAGCCTCTGTTTTTTATTCTGCTGATTGTGACAGTGTTTATGCTGAGGTTTCATCTGCTCTGGCTGAAAAATCAATTAAAAATATTGCCGTTAAAGGTCCCGTTATTAAAAGATATTATCCCGATCCCGATTTAAGAACAATGGGTGATATTGATTTGGTGATACATAAGGATGATATGGCAAATGCAAGAAAAGTTGTGGAAAGTCTTGGGTTTGAAATTGAAGAATGTGGAGTAGATGAATATAAATATATTAGGAATAAATCCTGTGTTGAGCTTCACGAAGATTTAACTTCAAAGGATTTTGGAAACAATGTGGATTATAAAGAGGAAATGCAGAAAATTTTTGATAATATTAAAAATCCCGATGAGTTTTCTCAGGAATTAACTGATGAATTTCATTTGGTTTATATGATACTTCATATTGCATCTCATCTTGTGGGTCGTGGCTGTGGAGTAAGGCAGTTGATGGATATAGCACTGCTTTTGAAAAAAACTGATATTGATATGGATATTGTTTGGCGAGAGCTTGAAAGCTTAAAACTTACAAGGCTTGCACATAATATTTTTTATTTGTGTAATGTGTGGTTTGGGGTTAAATGTGATGAGTATGTTGCTGATAGTAAGCTATATGAAACTCTGTCTGACTATATAATTCTTGGTGGTGTTTTCGGTGACGGTGAGGACAGAGAAAATAACGGTACATTAAGAGAAAGCTATAGAAAGAGCACCCTTGGCTTTTTGTTTGCAAGAGCTTTTCCGCCAATAGCGTATATGCGTGCAAGTATTGGTTGGTTTAGAGAAAAGCCTGCATTTTTGCTGCCAATAGCATGGGTATACAGATGGATAAGATCATATACTGACCATTCATCCAAAATTAATGAGTATCTGAAAAAGGCTGTGGTAACAGGTGATGAAACTACGGCTAAGGAACTTGAAATGCTCAGGGAGCTAGGCTTTTATGAGAATAAGAAGTAGGGCTTGTTTGTTTTATAAACAGCCCTTATTTTGGTATTATTATAAAAAAAACTTGATAGTTTGCTGAATTGTGTTATAATGATATTTGTAATAAATATTGTTAAAAATGAAATAACATTATTGTAATATATAATTTGTGAAAGGAAATTTAAAAATGAAAGGTATTATTTTGGCAGGCGGCAGCGGAACAAGGCTTTATCCGCTTACAATGGTTACATCAAAACAGCTTTTGCCGGTTTATGATAAACCTATGATATATTATCCTTTGTCAACCCTTATGTTGGCAGGAATAAAAGATATACTTATTATTTCAACACCAACGGATTTGCCTAATTTTGAAAGACTTTTAGGTGATGGTTCAAATTTTGGCATTAATTTAAGCTATAAGGTGCAGCCCAGTCCTGACGGACTTGCTCAGGCATTTTTACTGGGTGAGGAATTTATTGGAGATGACAGCTGCGCTATGGTTTTAGGCGACAATATATTCTATGGCAATGGTTTTGGCAGACTTTTAAAGGCTGCTTCAGCAAAGGAAAATGGCGCAACGGTTTTCGGATACTATGTTGAAGACCCTGAAAGATTTGGTATAGTTGAGTTTGATAAGGATGGAAGGGCAGTTTCTCTTGAAGAAAAACCTCAAAATCCTAAGTCAAATTATGCTGTAACAGGACTTTATTTTTATGATAAAACTGTTGTTGAAAAGGCTAAAAATGTTAAGCCCTCTGCAAGAGGCGAGCTTGAAATAACTGACCTTAATAAAATGTATCTTGAAGAGGGTACACTTGATGTTGTTACTTTGGGTCGTGGCTTTGCTTGGCTTGATACAGGAACTGTTGATGCCCTTAACGAGGCTGCTGAATTTGTTAAAGTAATTGAGGACAGGCAGGGTATTATGATTTCTGCCATTGAGGAGATTGCTTATAGAAACGGTTGGATAGATAAGGATAAACTTATGGAATCAGCTGAGTTTTACGGCAAATCCGCTTATGGAAAGCATCTTATGAAGGTTGCTGAAGGAAAGTATTTATATTAAGGAGAAATTTTATGACAATTATTGTTACCGGTGGTGCCGGCTTTATAGGAAGTAACTTTGTATTTCATATGTTAAACAAGTACCCAAGCTACAGAATTGTTTGTCTTGACAAACTTACTTATGCGGGTAATTTATCAACTCTTGAGCCTGTTATGGATAATCCAAATTTCAGATTTGTAAAGGCTGATATATGTGACAGGGAGGCTGTTTATAAACTTTTTGAGGAAGAAAAGCCTGACATTGTTGTAAACTTTGCGGCAGAAAGTCACGTTGACCGCTCTATTGAAAATCCTTCAATATTCCTTGAAACCAATATTATGGGTACTCAGGTTATGATGGATGCTTGTAGAAAGTATGGAATTACCCGTTATCATCAGGTGTCTACCGATGAGGTTTATGGCGATTTGCCTCTTGACAGACCTGATTTGTTTTTTACAGAGGAAACACCTATTCATACATCAAGTCCTTACAGTTCTTCAAAGGCAGGCGCAGATCTTCTTGTACTTGCTTATTACAGAACTTACGGACTTCCTGTTACTATTTCAAGATGTTCAAATAACTATGGTCCATATCATTTCCCGGAGAAACTTATTCCTTTAATGATTGCTAATGCACTTAATGATAAACCTCTCCCCGTATATGGTACCGGCGAAAATGTAAGAGATTGGCTTTATGTTGAGGACCACTGCAAGGCTATTGACTTAATTATCCACAATGGCAGAGTTGGTGAGGTTTATAATATCGGTGGTCACAATGAAATGGCTAACATTGACATTGTTAAAATAATTTGTAAGGAATTAAATAAGCCTGAAAGCCTTATTACTTATGTTACAGACAGAAAGGGTCACGATATGAGATATGCCATTGATCCAACTAAAATTCATAATGAGCTTGGCTGGCTGCCTGAAACTAAGTTTGCTGACGGTATTAAGAAAACTATTAAGTGGTATCTTGATAATAAGGAATGGTGGGAAAACATCATAAGCGGTGAATATCAGGACTACTACAGGAAAATGTATGAGGGCAGATAATATGAAAGCATTAGTTACAGGTGTAAAGGGACAGCTTGGCTATGATGTTGTAAATGAGCTTACAAAAAGAGGCCATACTGCTATTGGTGTTGATATTGAGGAAATGGATATTACGGATGCTGCTTCTGTTGAGAAGGTAATATGTGATGTCAAGCCTGACATAGTTATTCATTGTGCAGCTTGGACAGCTGTAGATGCAGCAGAGGATAATGAGGATAAGTGCAGACTTGTAAATGCAAAGGGTACTGAAAATATTGCAAAGGTTTGCAAGGATCTTGATATTAAAATGGTGTATATAAGCACTGACTATGTGTTTGATGGTCAGGGCACAGAGCCTTGGCAGCCTGACTGCAAGGATTATAAGCCTCTTAATGTTTACGGACAGACTAAACTTGAAGGAGAACTTGCAGTAAGCAGTAATTTGGAAAAGTATTTTATTATAAGAATTGCATGGGTATTTGGTGTAAACGGCAATAACTTTATTAAAACAATGCTTAACCTTTCAAATAAGTATGATACTTTAAGGGTGGTTAATGACCAGATCGGTACGCCGACTTATACCTTTGACCTTGCAAGGCTTATTGTGGATATGGCGGAAAGTAATAAATACGGCTATTATCACGCAACTAATGAAGGCGGTTATATTTCGTGGTATGATTTCGCCTGTGAAATATTTAAACAGGCAGGAAAAAATATGAATGTTATTCCTGTTACAACCAAAGAGTATGGTCTATCAAAGGCAGCAAGACCATTTAACAGCAGACTTGATAAGTCAAAGCTTATAAATAATGGTTTTGAGCCTTTGCCTACATGGCAAAATGCTCTTGAGAGATATTTAAAGGAAATTTAAGAGGTGCTATAAATGGGACAGATAAAGGTGACAAAGTGCCCTATAGAGGGCTTATATGTTATAGAGCCTACAGTTCACGGTGATGCAAGAGGCTATTTTATGGAAACTTATAATCAGAGAGATATGGAAGAAGCAGGTCTTAATATGGTCTTTGTTCAGGATAATCAGTCCTGTTCAGCAAAGGGTGTATTAAGAGGATTGCATTTCCAGAAGGAATATCCCCAGGGAAAGCTTGTAAGAGTAGTAAAGGGCAGTGTATATGACGTTGCCGTTGACCTTAGGGCAGACTCTCCCACATATGGCAAGTGGTATGGAGTAGAGCTTACTGAGGAAAATAAAAAGCAGTTTTATATTTCCGAGGGCTTTGCTCACGGCTTTGTGGTTCTTTCGGATATAGCTGAATTTTGCTATAAGTGTACTGATTTTTATCATCCGGGTGATGAAGGAGGCCTTGCTTGGAATGACCCTGAAATAGGTATAGACTGGGCATCACTTGGTATTAAGGGAGAATACATGGGTACTGCGTCAGCAGAGGGTTATACTATGGCTGACGGTACGCCGCTTAATTTAAGTGATAAGGATCAAAAGTGGCTGGGCTTAAAGGATACCTTTAAGTTTTAACCAGAGGGGAACAGAAAAATGGAAAATAAAAATAAAGAAGAAATGACCTTAGATTTGGTAGAAATATTGTTGTTGTTTGACAGAAGATGGATAATACTTTGCGTTGCTGTTATTGGCTTTGTGTTTGCTTTTGCTTATACAAAGCTTTGCATACCATATCAGTTTACATCTTCAGTATCTTTGTATGTTAAGAATGCGACTAACAAAACTGCAGTTGATATTGTAAACCAATCAGATATGACAGCGGCTCAGGAGCTTGCAGAAACCTGCATTGCCATATTGCAGGAGGATGTTGTTACAGATGAAATAGGTAATAAGCTGCTTGAAAATTATAGTATCGAGGCTTTGGCACCATATTTTGCTATGGAGCAGCAGACAGATGGCACATATAAAATCCTTACGGGAAGTATAGCGGGCAGGCTTGATTACACTACAGTAAACGAAACTGAGCTTATAAGAGTAACAGCTACCTGCGGTGATCCTGTAATAGCAGCGGATATGTGCAATTATGTTGCGGAAACCGCTCCCGATATATTGGTGAGAGTAGTGGGAGCAGGTGCGGTTGAGGCAGTTGGTGTGGCTAAAGTACCAACAAGACCTTCAGCTCCAAGTGCAAGGCAAAATGCCATATTAGGCTTTTTAATATGTTTTATTATTGCTTCTGCCATAACAATAATTAAGTATTTGATTGACAATACAATAAAGTCAGGTGATGATGCTGCTGAAAAGTTTAATTTACCACTTATTGGTGAAATTCCTTTTTATGATTTTGGCGATAATTCAGGCAATAAAAATAAAAAGAATTTGGTAAATGGATTTGGCAAATTTCACCGTAATGAAAATGTTGATGATGATAATAAAAGAAAGACAATTCTTGATTGTGAAGTACCCTTTGCTGTGCAGGAAGCATACAACACAATGCGTAATAATATGATGTTTTCTCTTTCTACTGAAAAGCAGAATGTATTTGTTGTATCCAGTCCTTTGCCAAGTGAAGGAAAGTCAACTTCAACGGCAAACCTTTGTATTTCCATTGGAGAAACAGATTCAAAGGTTCTACTTGTAGATGCAGACCTTAGAAAGCCTGTACAGCATAAAATGTTTAATCTGACAAACAAGCAGGGACTTTCAACTGTGCTTGCGGGAATGTGCAGCTTTGACAAGGCTGTTCATAAGAAAACACATCATAATCTTGATGTACTTACGGCAGGTCCTGTACCGCCAAACCCTTCACAAATGCTTGCTTCTGAAAATATGATAAATTTTATAAACAATGTTAAGGAGCTTTACGACTTTGTGGTAATTGATACTTCTCCTATCAATGTTGTTTCCGATGCTCTTGTATTGGCTAAGCAAACGGCAGGAATTATTCTTGTAACAAGGCAGGATGTCACAACCTACGATCAGGTTGAAAAGGCAATCAGTGGTACAAGTATGTTTGATGTTAATTTGCTTGGAATTGTTGTAAATTCCGTTGATTCTATGGGTGGAAAGTATGGCAAATACGGTAAATATGGCAAATACGGTAAATATGAAAAGTACGGCTACAGATACGGATACGGAGAAAATAAAGCCGGCAGCCAAAAACAGAATCAGACTGCTGAAAAATAAAATTTTACGTGGTGGTATGTTCTGTTTTTATAAAGAGGTATTAATATGGACAATAACAAAAATAAAATATGCATATTAATAATAATTGTATTAGCAGTTGCTTTTGTGGCAATGTATTTTGCTTTTTCAAAGAATGAAGGCTGGAAAACCAATGAGTTTATGAAAAAAACCGAAGCCTATAATCAGAGGATAGAGGCTGAAAAGGCGGAAAAAGCAAACAGCGAGGCTCGAAATGAAAAGCTGTTGGCAGAAACTCCGGGCACATTGCATGGAGGTGATGGCTTTACATACGGTACTTGCGGTAATGGAATAAATTATCCTACAGAACTAGAAAATATACTCAAAAAAAATTCATATCCATACCCTGTTGCAAATTTGGGCGTGCAGGGTGAGGATAGCCTTACTGTTTTAGGCAGAACAGGTGCAATACCTTTTGTTGTAGCTGAAGATTTTAGAATTGAGGGCACTGTTGACGACCTTATACCAATTAAAATTACATCTGAAAATGGAGAAACAGTTAATCCATGTATACAGGAGCATAATCCGGGTTTTAATCCATGCAATGTGGCAGGAGTAAAATGTATAATTTATGCAGAGGTATTAAATACGGATATAAGTAAAGCGTCAGCCTATTATTTAAGCCGTCAGGATAATAAAACTGATAAAATTGATGTGGCAGAAGGTGCAAAAATAATTACAAGCGGTTCAACCGATTATAAGAATTATATAAATGTAATCCAACTTGGCGATGGCGGAGGCTTTGATGATGATGAGCTTGTTGAGCAGTTAAAAAGTTTTGTTAAGAGCTTTGGTGAATACGAAAAATATGTGATTATAGGCAAGATAGGTGGCTCCGATGAAGAAAATGAGTATCTTGATCAGGCTATGGAGGATGAATTTGGCAGTCATTATATAAATGTAAGAAAGCTGCTTACACAGAGAAAAGTAGAGGGTGTAAGCTATAGTGATGCAGATATTAACAATATGAAATCAGGAATTATTCCTGACTGCCTCAAAAAGGAAGGCTATCTAAATGGAATGGGATATAAAGCCTTAGGCAATCTTGTGTATGATAAACTTGTAAGTCTTAATTTGATTAAAAAGTAATTGTTCATTAATAAAAAATGTAAAAAGGCGGTGTGAATATACATTGCCTTTTTTTCATTATTTGAGTTTTTTGTGGTCATATCTTCCCTTAAATAGTTCTGATAATGCAAAAAAGGAGAAATTCTACTAAAAATTTTGTTAATTTTTATTCAGAAAAACTTAATATTTTTCTTGATTATTTATTTAGTGTAGCTTATAATGTATATGTAAGAATCTATCTGTACTGTAGGGGTAGTGTACCCTTTTTTAGGCAATACAGATAGTCTATACTTAGTAATAGGAATATTTTCAGCCGACTCTTTTTGTTATATTAGATCGAAAAGCCAGCAGTTGATTTGGTTGTATAAAAAGAATTGACACATAAATATTTCTTAACAAAAAATAGGAAATGTAATTTCTGGTTTTCAAAGGAAGGTCTTTTGGGGGAAGAGATTTGTTTCCTAAAAATTACTATTAGATAAAGTCTAATAGCAGAAATCTAAAAAATAAACGAAAAGGGAGGAATTAAAAATGAATTTAGGTTTCAAAAGAATTATGAGTGGAATCTTAGCATTTGTAATGATGTTCAGTACACTTGTAATTTCTAATGTGGCTAGTGTTTATGCTGCATCATCAGACTTTTATTTAACAGCTGATGACTTCTATTATGGCGGTACACCTGGTACTCCGGGCAGTAAAATTGCGCCTACTCTTAGTGAAACAGCGAACGCTGCAGGACTTACTGTGCCCACAAGCAGTAACTATTATTCTGTGTTTGGTACAAGAGCAGGTAAAACTGTAGTCAATAACACAGGTAAGGAGTTTGTTAATGAAGTTAGAGCTGGTGGCGGTCGTACAATAAAGTTTACTCCTGCAAGTAATGGTACTGTTAATGCTTACGTTTATGTAAATGACAATAACGCAAGTAGCAGCACTAGTAAAAAAGTTACTATTAATGGTGTAGCAACTCAGCTTACTACAGGAAGTACTGTTATTGTTGCTACGGGAGCTGTTTCAGCAAATACTGAAACTTCAATAGTAATTGATGGTGATGTTTGTTTGCTTGCTTTAGAATATGTCAGCACTTCAGATACTTATACTTGGGAGCTTGATACTAACAGCTTAGTAAATGTTGATAAAACTAAGGTATCTATTGATACAGCTGCAACAGGTGCAACCAATACATTATCTTATGCTGGTACTGATTATGTAGTAAAGAACAGTGCTCTTGCTGAAGGTATTTACGGTGTAGAAAAGAGTGGTAATGCATTTAAAGTAACTGTAACTGATGATATGTTCTTACCTGTAACTGAGGGTATAAATATATCTGTAACTAATGCAGGGGGCTTGGAATTAGTTTTGACAGGTACAGCAAATGGATATAAATATACTTTGCCTTTAGATGAAAACGGTTCTGCAACAGGTGTTGCACTTGTTCAGGATACATATACTTTGTCTATTGCTGGCGGTGATTTGAGTTTTACAAGTGTTACTGTAAATGGTGATACTACTGCTATTGACCCTGTATATACTAAGGATGCAGTTGTTGATTTAGTTCATAAGTACGATCTTAGTGATTTAACAGTTGGTGATATTACAGAAGATACAATTATTGACAATGGTGCATTTAAGATTGATGTAACAGGTACAAATAAATTTACTGTAGAGAGTAATAATCAAAATATAACAATTGCTGATGGTACAGCTGTTACTACTTCAAAAAGATTGAAGTTTAACGGTACAGGCGGCACATCAAAGAGAGCTATAGTTTTCACTCCTGCAGCTGATGGTGATATTTATTTCTATGCATTAGCAGGTGGCTCTAGCGATGAAAGAAAGTTGACTATTTCTGATGGAACAAATGAATTAAGCTCAAGTGCTGCTTTAAGCAATAAAACATTTGACCCTGTTAAGTTTACGGTAGAGGCTAACAAAACTTATTATGTTTATGCAACAGGAAATGCCGTTAATGTACATTATATTGCATCTACATTTGATTTTGTAGCTCAAACTGTTGCTGAAACAACAACTGAAACTACAACTATCACAACAACAGAGGCTACAACAACAACAGAAGCTACTACAGAAGCTACAACAACAGAAGCAACTACAACAGAAGCAACTACAGAGGCTCAGTCTGAAGATACTACAGCAGCTCCTACAGGTCAGCTTGCTGCAGGCGAATATGCATTAAACAGCAGTACTTCTGTTGATGGCTTGGATGTAAGTAATGCAAGAGAAGTAGCAAGTACTGTTAAGATTAACAACAGCACATATATTGAATTTACACCTGCTATCAGCGGTAAGGTTACAGTAGCCTATAGCAATAAGGTTCCTAAACTTGTTGCAGCTGATGATATTAATACTGCAATTGCAACAGGTGCATCAAATGTATTAACTGCTGATGTAACTGCAGGAACAACCTATAGAATTTATGGTACAGAAAGCTCTAACTCAAATCTTACAAAGATTACGTTAGCGCTTTCAACTCCTGTTGAAACAGAGTATACTATTTCAGGTACAGTATCTGATACTAACGGAAATCCTATTGCAGGTGCAACCGTATCTGCTGAAGAGCTTGAAACAGGTGATTTATTAACAGCAGTAACTGATGCAAGTGGTGCTTACAGCATTACTGTAGGTGCAGGTGTTGTTATTGACTCACTCTCAGCTACAGCAGAGGGTTATGTTGAGAAAACTTATATACCTGCTCCTAATATTGAGAGTACAACAACATATAACTTTAGCCTTGAAGCTGAAAAGGCAGATTTAATTGTTACAGGTACAGTTATTGGCAGTGACACTAATTCAGGTATTTATGATGCTGAAGTTGCAATTACTGTTGATAACCAAACTAAGAATGTACATACAGACAGCAATGGTAAGTATACTGCTATATTCTATGTATTACCTGCTGATTTAGCTACAACAACTGCTACTGTTAGTGCTAATGCATCAGGTTATGATGCAAGTGATGTTATTACAACGGGTGTTGCTGTGAACGGTACTATTACTCAGGATATTACTTTAAAATTAACTGAGGATACTCCAAGCGGTGACCCATCAGTTTATAAGCATAACTTCTCAACTGATACAGAGTCTACATTCTATACAATTACAGCTCAACCATACGACCTTGGAACACCTGTTACTATTGGTGATGTTACATATACAAAGGCTTACAATATCAATACTAACAGTAATACAATTTCCTTTACAACAGGAGCTAATGGTGGTACAATTAAGGTTATTTGTGCATCTAATGTTCAGTTAAGATTCGACGCTGGCAGTACAGCAGGTGACAAGCTTTCTGCAACTGACAATGTTATTACAACAACTCTTGCTGCTAATACAACTTATACTATTAACAGAAGAGGCGGTACAGATATCTACTACTTAGAATATACTGAAGAAGGCGGTTCAGGTGGTTCTACTATTGATCCGTTTGACTTAACTGTTAATGTAACAGATGGTGCATCTCCTGTTACAGGAGCTACCATTGTTGTAAATGGTGTTAAAAAGACTGCTACTTATGATGCAGCTACAGGTACTTATACTGTTGCAGGTCTTACATCTGCCGTAACAAAAGTTGAGGCAAATGCTGACGGTTATACAAGTAATGAGGTAACAGGTCTTAATATTACTTCTGCCGGCACAGTTACCGTTACACTTACTAAGAGAACTGACGTTATTGTTAAGTTCACTGTAACAGGTGCTAAAGCAAGCTCAAATATAAATATTAAGAACACTGTAACAGGTGCTACAAAGACTATTGCTGCTAGTGGCGCTGTTGCTGAATTTACTGCTAATGTAGGCGATAAGTTTACATTTGACAGTTCAGCTGATAATGTTTATATGTGGTCAGCTGACAAGGGTACTATTTACGCTTATAATAAGACTACTGTAGGCGCTGATGGTAAAAAGTCTTATACAAGAAACTTTAATTACACAGTTCCTTCTAATGTTGGCGCAGGCGAAACTTGTACTATAACATTTACAGCTAAGAGCGGTGTACAAGATGAAATTTCTTATACAAATACTGATAGTGAAGATTTATTGTATGGTCAGTATGGCTTTGGTGATGATAAGGCTGCACTTTGTGGTCAAAATGCAGGAAATGCTATGGATGTTGCGTTTGTTACTCCTACTATGAAGGACTATAAGGCAAATGGTTTTGCAGATGTTCAATATAATGAAATTGACCCAACAAGTACAATAAAGACAGGTAATCAGTATGGTATTCTTAGTAAGAACCAGGCAGATTCTCACATTACATTTACTCTTGCCAGTGCAGGTGCACTTCGTCTTGAGGCTGGTGAAACAGTTAATGTAACAATTGACTTGACAGGTGCAATTCAGATGACAGGTAGTGACGGAAGCTCTTATACAGCAACCTCAAAGACAACATTTGCTCTTACTCCTGGTGTTACTTACACTATTAAGGATACTAAGGGCAGAAGCTATATTAAGTCTGTAAGAGTATTCAATCCTAACAATGTATTTGATACTAATGATGCAACTAATAAGCAGGTTTATTCATATAAGGCATCAGATTTAGATGCAGACACTCTTGCTGCTTTAGGAACAACTGCTGATGATACAAGAACTATATTCAGAATTATTGGTCAGATTGTATTAGATAGCTCTGATAGAAGCAACCCTGATGCAGCCCTTAGTTCTATTAGTAAAATAGGCTTTGATGTTTATGAAAAGAACGATTATGATTCTGCTAATGATAATATGACTGTTGCTTTCTACTATAACGAAGACAAGAAGTCATTATTAAAGGAAGGTACTGTTGCCCCTGATACATTAGAAGAAATTGTATTTGATGATGTAGTAAACACAGGTATTGATTTAGATAATGACGGTACAGTTGATATTGGTCATATGCCTAAAGAAGCTACAGGTACAGATTTATATGTACAGACTTTCTTTGCAGCATCAACAAGTAAGACATTAATACCATGGGTAATTTATGAGGGTACAACTAATAAGGTTTACTCTGAGTGCCCAACTACAGGTAATAATGTAAATGTAGATCTTATTGTAGAATAATTATAGGAGGTAATTTATTATGAAAATGGAATATTCTAAGCCTAGCATGATGGTTACTAACTATAATGCTATGGACAAAACAAGTGCTTTAACTCGTAATCTTTCCGTACCTATTGCTTTACAGCATAACGGCAGTGGTAAGATTTCAAGCAAATCTTATACTTTACATAGTTAATGGCATATTTCAGGGCATAGGGGAATTTCCTCTATGCCCTTTTTTTGCCTTCCAACAACACAATTAAAAGTAAAAATATACCTGAAATTCCAAATATAAAGTAAACTCGGTTTACTATGTTTGTAAATCCAAAGGTTGATATAATAAGTGCCAAGGCAGTAAAAATCCATATTCCTTTGCTGTAGCTTATGAGCTTAACAGAACAAGATATACTGTAAGCTGATGATGCAGCTGTTGTAAGTATTGCAAGTGCAATAAGAACCTCATATAAATACTTAACCGTACCATTTAAAATATTCATAAGAGGCAGTGGCGAATCTGCTATTAAGGAATAATGAGTGTAAAGGGGCAGTATAAGCATTGTAGAGAGCATAAATATAACTATTCCCACCTGATTACCGCAGTTTCTGTAAAGATATTTATCGGGTATGCTTATTAACAGGGGTATTGTAGTAAGCATATTGTAGGATACATATATTATGGGCGATAATAATGCCTTTGGCGTTATTATAAAGGGTGCAGGTATGGTTATGGATTTTTCCGTTGCAGTAAGACTTATTATGAATATTATTAATACTATAGGTATAAATAGTATTTCACTTAAATCGGTAATGCTGTTGTAGCCCCTTCTTATTACAAGTATTGTTATTAATGCTGTTATTAATGCTCCATACCATTTTTTTATACTAAAGATTATGTGTATAATTTCTCCTCCTGCTGAAAGCATTGAGGAATAAAGTACCAGTAAAAATAACTCTATTATTATAAGCATAATTTTGCTAAATGGGTAGGGGGATATAAGGCTTAATATGTTTGTGTCAGGTATTAGCATAGTTTTGTGTATTACTATGGCAAATAATATTGACGCAGCCAGCATTGTAGCAAAACCCGTAATGCCGTAGGATACAAAGTATGTAACAAGCTCTCTGCCTGTTGCAAAGCCTGCACCTATTATTGTGCATAAACAGAGAGCGGTTATTTTGTAGTTGCGGATAGTATCACCTCCTAAATTAATGTTTATTTCACCTTTGGTGAAATAAACATTAATTTTAATTCAAAGTTATTTTGCCATGCTTGTGTAGCAAACAGTTGCGGCTTTTTCTCTAAAATAAAGGCAACTGTTTGCTACAATGGCAAAATTGGTAAAAC
>CABVEG010000003.1 GCA_902497185.1 uncultured Eubacteriales bacterium
ATCTACACCGCTGGAGTTGTTAATTTTTATCAACCACACCAGTTGACAAAGAACCTCTTTAATTTATTAAATATCTATAAAAAATTACTCAGCTACATAAGCTAAAAGTGCAACGTGTCTTGCTCTCTTAACAGCAGTAGTTAATAATCTCTGATGCTTAGCACAGTTACCTGTAATTCTTCTAGGTAAGATCTTACCTCTTTCAGAAACATACTTTCTTAACTTTGCTACATCCTTGTAATCGATAGAAGTTGCCTTTTCTGCACAGAAAACACAAATCTTCTTCTTTCTTCTGCCACGCTTCTTATTAATCATTTTAAGAAATCCTCCTTACTTCAAAATTCAACAAAAATCAAAAATTAGAACGGTAAATCTTCGTCCTCAGCATCGCTGTCAATGCTAAATCCGGCAGTTGGAGCAGGTGTGCTCTGAGCTGTAGGAGCAGGTGTAAAACCGTTGCCTGCGGCTTCTCTTTCAGCCTTAGATTCAACAAACTCAAAATCCTCAACTACTACATCAGTTGAATATCTCTTGTTGCCCTGTTGGTCAGTGTAATTACTAACCTGAAGTCTGCCCTGAACAGCAATTCTGTTGCCCTTGCGGAAATACTGACCAATGCTTTCGCCACGTTTGCCAAAGCATACACAGTTAATAAAATCAGCAGTTGCCTCGCCTTCCTGTCTGTTTCTTGAGTAAGGTCTGTCAACAGCTACCGCAAATCTGCAAACTGCCAAAGGTTCTGCTGCCTGAGTGTATCTAACCTCGGGATCTCTTGCCATCCTACCTAACAATATAACTCTGTTCATATAGGTGACCTCCCTTGATTAAGCCTCTTCCTGAGCAACAATTAAATAACGAAGAACCTTTTCATTAATTCTCATACGAGATTCAATTTCAGCAGGAGCTGAAGTTTCTGCGCTGAAAGTAACAAATTCATAAATACCTTCGTTTACTTTCTGAATTTCGTAAGCAAGTCTTCTCTTACCCCAATCATCAATGCTTTCTACAGTGCCGCCAAATCTCTCAATAAGAGCCTTAACGCCTTCCTTTGCTGCATTTAATGCTTCTTCATCTAAAGATGGGGAGTAAACTACACAAAGTTCATACTTTTTCATCTTTCTTTGCACCTCCTTTTGGTCTTTGGCCCTTGCCATATTGCAAGAGCAAGGATGGTATGTTTCATACCACACAAATGTCATTTTACCACATAATACAATACAAGTCAAGGATTTTTTTAATAAGTTCAATGTATTTATTGTTATTTATTTACAATTTCCCTCTCAATAAGTCTGTCCAAAAACTCTCCAAAACCAATGCCATAATCCTGACAAGCCTTGGGAATAAGACTGTTTTCGGTAAGACCGGGCAGGGTATTTACTTCAATAACATAAATTTGTTCTTCCATAACTATCATATCAACACAGGCATAGCCTCTGCACTTTAAAAGGCTGAATGTCTTTTTGGCAATAGACTTAACCATATCCTGCATAAAGCGGGGCATACTGCTTAAAGCTGATGAAATACCCCTTTCATATTTATCAGCATAATCAAATATCTGTCCCTTTTTATTAACCTCAAGCACAGCCATAATTTCAGGCTCATTATTTTCCTCGAATACACAGCAGGTAATTTCTCTACCCTTAATAAATTTTTCTGCAATAACATCATCGTCATATTTTTCCACAATGTTATTAACTGATTTGTCCAGCTCTGCAAGGTCATTTACAATTTCAATACCTATACTGGAACCGCCTCTGTTAGGCTTTACAATAAGAGGGAAACCGATTTGTCTTATATCATCAACAAAGAGTGCTATACTTTCACCTCTTTTTATATAAATATCTGCTGCCGTTTGAATATGATTTGCGGAAAGCACGGTTTTTGCTTCTTTTTTATCCATACATAGGGCACTTGAAAGTACTTTACTTCCAATATAAGGAATACCCATACAGTGGAGCAGTCCCTGCATAGAGCCGTTTTCTCCAAGACCGCCGTGAAGTGCGCTTACTACCACGTCAGGTTTGTCATTAATCAGGTCATTAAGCCAATTACTATCATTATTATTTGGCAGTGAATATATATGTATGTCATATTTATCATTATTCAGATTATTGAGCAAATTTTCACAGGATTTAAGAGAAACATCTCTTTCAATGGAACTGCCTCCCGCAAGTATGCCTAATTTAATTTTACTCATTATAAAGCCTCCAAACTACTCCTTAATCAATTTTTGTATTTCTCAACTCTTCAGCACCAATCTCAGGTAAAACGGAATTAATATAGCAGCCTGTGCTGAACTCAAATCCTGCCATATGTCCTATTCTTGGTATAATTTGAGTATAAAAGTGAAAATATTCATTGCAATTTCCAACCTTTGGCGCTGAATAAAGACAGATATTATAGGAAATATCAGGACGTAAAGCAAGCAGTCTTTTTATTGACTTTTTCAAAATAATGCCAAAGTCCATTAATTCCTTATCACTAAAATTTCTTATGGTTGAAATATGCCTTTTAGGCAGAATATCCATACCATAGGGGAATTTGCCGTCAGCAGGCAAATAAGATATAAAGCTGTCATTTTCCTCAACTATTCTTGTTCCAAAGTCAATACCGCAGAAATAGCACTTCCCATTTTCAGCATAATATCCTTTTAATACATTTAAAAGATGCTCCATTTTAATAGGTACTACAGGCAGTGATGCAATTTGCCAGTGAGAATGGGACTGACTTGCTCCGGCATCAATACCCTGATTTTTGAATATCTGCACATATTGACTGTCCTTATCGCCCTCAAGCTGAATAAATCTTTCTTTAAGTACCTTCATAAGCTTAAAGATATGGTCATCACTGAAATCAGAAAGCCTTTCATCGTGTAGGGGTGTGTCTATTACAACATCGTGAACGCCGTAGGTTTCCTCATTTGTGTGAACAAAGGGATACTTGTTAGGCACAATTTTAACAAGTCCGTCATCGTAAACAGGCTCAGGGGTCATATGACTGTTTTGAGGACAAAAAGGACAATACTCCTTTGGAGTAAGTCTTACATTATTTACTTTTTTAAAAGAATGGGGTCTTTTTGCCCTGTCAGTTGCATAAAACACATATTCACCTGTCAGAAAACATCTTTTTACCATAGTTTTGTTATTGTCGCACATTTTTCCACCTTATCCTATATACCACTTGTTAATGTTACCGTAAATGTTGTTAATAGCAGGTGACTTTTCACCCTGTATTCTGCCTGTAGTTACAAGAATATCAGATTTAAAGCCTATTCCTATAACGGGGAGCTGTGTACTTATATATTTGTTAAGCTCATTTAATGCTGCCTTGTAGCCTTCTTCACTAATGGCAGAGGTACAGTCGCCTATAAGTTTATCCATATTTACATCAGCATACTTTCCGTAATTTATAGCACCGCTACTGCCTGCAAGAGCAACAAGGTCCATATTTTCCTTAAGCCTTACTCCGCCCAAATACATTGTAAAGCTACCCTCTTCAAGACGTTTTATATATTCCTCATAGCTTACTGCCTCAACTCCCGTATTCATTCCTATGGAATTAAATACATCGCTCATCATTTTGGCACTTTCAACTCTTGAAGGATTTTCACTGTTTACAAGTATATTAAATGTAAATGAAGAAAATCCCCTGCCTCCTGTAGAAAAGAGAGTATTTGCAAGATTTGTGTCAAATTCATAGCTGTTTTCTCCCACCTTGGATGTATAGGCATTTGCAGGATTAATGGGAGTAACGGACTCCGTCATTTTTTTAATATAAATATCATTAATAATATCCTCACGAGGTATTAGATGGGCAAAGCCCTGTCTTATGCTTACATTTGAAAACATTTCATTTTGCAAATTAAAGCCTACAAACTCAAATTGATTTGTAGGAAATTCTGATGCCGTGTCACTAAGCTCTGTTGAAAGAGCGCCTAAGCTGTTTATATCAAGAACCATTGCATCAATAACTCCTGCCTCAAGAGCCTGAATTTCGGTTTTGGTATCAGGCATAATTTTTACGTTAATATTAGATATATAAGGTCTGCCCTCTAAGCCTGTTTCAGATGCAGCTAGGTTCATTTCTTTAACAAGTGTGTAATCAGTAAATTTATATGAACCGTTGCCTATAGGCTTCATATCATCGGCAGAATTACTGCTGTAGTAATGCTTTGGAATTATGGGGAAGCAAAGGCTGTAGCCTACGGAACCAAGACCCTTTGAGTAACTTATTTTAACGGTCAGGTCATCGATTTTTGAATATGATGTAATGTTATCTGCACAGCTTTTGTATATTGTGTCAAGCTCTGCTTTTTCAAGCTGTTTTAATGTATAAATAACATCATCGGAACAGACGCTGTTTCCGTCTTCCCACTTTACCCCTGATTTGAGTTTAAGTGTAAGACTGTTTCCGCTTATTGTGTAGCTTTCAGCAAGATTAGGTACTGCCTGCATATTTTCATCCAGAACAAACAAGGGCTCGAAAATAAGCCTTAAAACCCTGTCAACAGTATTATCTCTGTTATAAATAGGATTTAATGTTTCAGGCTTGTGCATTGCAAGAGTCATTATGCCTCCTACAGCAGCCTGTTTTGCAGCAGTTTCCGTATTGTTTTGTATGTTATTGTTTTTTTCTGTTGTTTCATTGCTGCCGCAGCCTCCAAGCATAAGGCAGCATATAAGCATTAAGCTAATTGCTCGCAATTTCATATAAATCAGTCCTTAAAATAATCCTATAAATTTTTTCATATGCTATAACCTTTTTAACATAAGCTGCAGTTTCTCCATAAGGTATATAGTCCAAATACTCTCCGTCAGAGCTGTAATCAGTATTACCAAGCCATTTTTTTACATTGCCTATGCCTGCATTGTAAGCAGCAGCCATAAGCTCATAATTTCCATTAAGCTGCTTTGATAGATAGTTTAAAACCCAACAGCCGATTTCAATATTGACATCAGGGTCCTCAATATTGTCATAGCTGAAGTTTTCAATGTCCATATTCTGCACTGCCCAGTCCACTGTGTCGGGCATAAGCTGCATAAGCCCTCTTGCTCCCTTGTGGGATTCTGCATCAGTTTGAAAACGGCTTTCAGTATTTATAATGGCGCATACAAGCCCCGGCTCTAAGTCATATTTCTCACTGTACTTCAGTATTTGGTCGGCATATTTAATGGGAAAAAGTATACATAGTCCGCAATAGGCTATAAAAAGCAATATTATAAGCCAAAGTACTGATGTAAGTAAAAATTTCAGCTTTTTAAACATTTATAATAGCCCCTCTTCATTCATAATTTCAAGTATATACTCTCTAAGCTCCTCTAATGTTCCGTTGTTTTCAATAACTAAATTTGCAGAGTTACTAAAGTTTAAGGAATTTTGTTGGTTTTTCATTCGGGCTAGGGCTTCTGTATTACTTATACCATCTCTTTTCATAATTCTGCCCATTCTTTTTTCGTAGGCAAAGGCATATATGATCCATACCCTGTCACAAAGGTCATTAAGCCCTGTTTCAAAAAGGAGAGGAGCATCAATAACAACGCATTTTTTGTCCTCGTTTTTATATATTTCATCTTTAACGCTTTCTATAATATATGGATGGGTAATGCTGTTTAAAAGTTCCAGCTTTTCCGGAGAGTTGAAAACAATATTTCCTAAAGCCTTTCTGTTTATTTCGGCATCCTCATTTAGTATATCTGGTCCAAAATTTTCCACAATATCAAAATAGGCATAGCTTCCTGGCTCCATATTTTCGTGAGCAATTTTATCACAGTTAATTATTACTGCTCCATATTCCTCCATTATTTTGGCAATAGTGCTTTTGCCGCTGCCTGTTTCTCCTGTAAGTCCTATAATTTTCATTTTATTTTTCCTTTGTCATAGTATATTCAAGATATGCTGCCACAAGCATAAGTACAAAGCTTGCAATACACATAGTTCTGATGTTGGTAAAGTAAGGTGAGATCAGTGTAAATGCAAGAAATGCAATCCAAGCCATAATACATATCAAATAGCCTATAAGCCATGGCTTTTCCTCTTTGTATTCTCTGTCACTTGAAATATAAAATTTGATAAAACAGGGTATACCTATTGCAAACATTGAATTTCGTATAGGCATAAATTCACCGTTTGTAATGCCTTCTCCCGTGGTATCTAGACGAAACACAAGAAAAACCATAATTGCTGTTGATATGAAAACTATAATACTTGCAATGTAGGATAATATTCTTTTGTAGTTCACTTTTTTCACCTCTATTGTTTATTTCACATCATACCACGTATTTCCTTGATGTACCTCTGCCACCAAAGGTACGGAAAGACTTACGGCATTTTCCATTTCCTCTTGCAAAATTTTGGAAACTATTTCAATTTCATCATTACAAGCCTCAATTAAAAGCTCATCGTGAACCTGAAGTACAAGCTGAGATTTAAGTCTTTCCTTCTTCATTCTGTTATAAACCTTAACCATAGCAATCTTAATAATATCGGCAGCAGTACCCTGAACAGGCATATTCATAGCCACTCTTTCACCAAAGGAACGCTGAATAAAATTGCTGCTGGAAATTTCGGGAATATATCTTCTCCTGTTAAATATAGTTATGCCATAGCCTGTTGACCTTGCAGATTCAACACAGCCATCAATAAAGGCTTTAATTTTCGGATATTTTGCAAAATAGCTTTCAATATATGCATCTGCCTCTTTTTTGGTAATACCTAAATCCTGAGAAAGACTGAAAGCGCCTATTCCATAAATAATACCAAAGTTTACAGCCTTTGCGTTTCTTCTTTGCAGTGGAGTAACCTCATCAAAAGGTACATTAAATACCTGTGATGCTGTTATAGTGTGAATATCCTGATTCTCCTTAAAGGCGTTAATAAGATTTTCGTCGCCTGCAAGGTGTGCAAGAACTCTAAGCTCAATTTGTGAATAGTCAGCATCAATATAAACGCAATCCTTTTTAGGCACAAACACCTTTCTAAGCTGTCTGCCAAGTTCAATTCTTACGGGAATATTCTGCAAATTAGGCTCTGTGGAACTTATTCTTCCCGTAGTTGTAATTGTCTGATTAAATGTGGAGTAAATTCTGTTGTCATCCTGCAAAACAGCAAGAAGTCCGTCAGCATAGGTGGATTTGAGTTTTGTATAAGAGCGATACTCTAATACCTTGCCTACAATTTCGTCCTTGTCCTTGAGCTTTTCAAGAATTTCTGCTGATGTAGACCAGCCTGTCTTTGTCTTTTTGCCACCCTTTAGGCCGAGCTTTTCAAACAAAATGTAGCTAAGCTGTTTAGGCGAATTAATGTTAAATTCCTCACCTGCAAGCCAGTAAATATCTTTTGTAAGCTCCGCTATTTTACCGTCAAGACTTTTTCCGTAGTCAATAAGCCCCTGTCTGTCAACACCCATTCCCACAAGCTCCATATTTGCAAGAACGTATATAAGAGGCAGCTCTATTTTATAATATAAGTCAAGCTGATTATTTTCTTTAAGCTTTTCTTCAATTACGGGATAGGCTCTGAAACTGATGTCGCACATTCTGCCGCAAAATTCGGTAAATTCCTCATCGTTTAAATCCTCAAGGCTTTTTCTGCTCTTTCCTTTGCCTAAAACCTCTTCCTCCGAAGGATAGCTTTCATTTAAAAAATCGGCAGCCAGTTCATTATATTCATAATTATCCATAGAGGAATTAATTATATATCCGCCAATCATAGTGTCAAATATAATGCAGTTAAGGTCAATGCCCTTTCTTTTTAAAAGAACAATATCTCTCTTGCCGTTGTGGGCAATTTTGGAATTTTGATTTTCAAAAAAATCTTTAAACATTGAAAGAATTTCACTTTCGCTGAATCTGAAAACAAAGGCAGATTCACTCTTTTGAGTAACAGCAATACCATTAATGCTTTCTCCATCATATATAAGTTTATAGCCGCAGTTATCAAAAGGGTTTAATTCTGAAATAATTTCCTTTGCTTTATTGGTATCCTTAATAAGAGTGTAGCTGTGATTATGCTTTTCAGCGGTATTTACTGTGTCAAAGCGTGTAAGCATAGACTTAAATTCATAGCGCTTAAACATTTCATAAGCATTTTTATTAAAAATATCATTTACCTTAGCATCCTCAATGCTGTATTCCACAGGTACATCAGTTTTTATTGTAACAAGCCACTTGCTTTGTCTTGCCTGTTCTGCATATGTTACAAGGTTTTCACTTGCTCTTTTAGGCTTAACCTTGTCAGCATTAGCTATGGCATTTTCAACAGTCTTAAATTCCTGAATAATTTTAATTGCAGTTTTTTCGCCAACTGATGGAACACCGGGAACGTTGTCACTTGTGTCACCCATAAGAGCCTTTACTTCAATAAATTCTGTTGGAGTAACACCGTAAACAGCCTCAACATCCCTTGCATTGTAGTCCTCAATGGTTGTTGAGCCTGACTTGGTTTTAGGTATTCTGATTTTAATTGTATCTGTTGCAAGCTGCAGCAAATCTCTGTCACCGCTTACAATAACGGCCTCAATGCCCTGTTTGTCGGCAATGGATGCAATGGTACCTAAAAGGTCGTCAGCCTCAAAGCCTCCCATTTCAAGAGTTTTGATATTCATTGAATTAAGCACCTTTTTGACAAGCTCCATTTGTGGCACAAGCTCTTCAGGCATACCCTTTCTTGTGCCTTTGTAATCTTTGTATTCAATATGTCTGAAGGTTGGTTGGTGCACATCAAAGCATACCGTACAATAGTCCGGTTTTTCTTCATCAAGTAATTTAAAAAATATATTTAAAAAGCCGTAAACGCCGTTTGTAAATTCTCCCTCCTTGTTGGTAAGGAGAGGCATAGCGTAAAAAGCCCTGTTCATTAAGCTGTTGCCGTCTAAAAGCATAATTTTTTCAGCCATAGTCCGCCTCCGTGAAAATATAATAACCTAATATATAGTATACTAAATTTTTAAGAATATTAAAAGAGGGAAATGGGAAATTTAAAATAAAAGTAATAGTTTTATGAGTGGTTAGGGGGGTTAATTTTAAGTTTACGGAATCGTTTATAAAAAAGCATAAAAAAAGTCGGACCTTAAAGTCCGACTTAATTTATTATTATTCTTCTTTACCTGCGATTTTGCTGTAGACCTTAATATATTCATCAGCGCTGTCATCCCAAGAAAAACGTGTGTTAATAGCATTGTCAACAACCTTTTTCCAAAGTCCCTTATCCTGATATACAAGAAGTGCCTGATTAATAGCCCACATAAGACCGCCTGCATCATAATCCTGGAACTGGAAACCATTGCCTTCACCTGTTTCAGCATCAAAGTGCTTAACAGTATCAACAAGACCTCCTGTGGTTCTAGTAATTGGTACAGTACCATAGCTCATACTAAAGAGCTGTCCTAAGCCGCATGGTTCAAACAGACTTGGCATAAGGAACATATCGCTGCCAGCATATATTTTCTGAGCCAGAGTATCGTCAAATAAAATGTTAGAGCTGACTTTGTCAGGATAACGATAAGCCAAATCCTTAAACATATTTTCATAATGATAGTCACCTGTGCCAAGGACAACAAGCTGTACGTCCTTATTAAGTAAATCGTAAGCTGCCTGTAAAACAAGGTTAATGCCCTTTTGGTCAACAAGTCTTGATATAATGCTGATTACAGGAGTATCAGGTCTTTCAGGAAGTCCTAATTCCTTTTGTAATTTCTGCTTATTTACATATTTTCCCGTCATATTTTCAGGAGAGAAGTTAGCATATATTTTTTGACTTGTAGCAGGATTATTCTGCTCATAGTCGATACCGTTTACAATACCGTAGAGCACATTGTTTCTGCATCTTAAAACACCATCAAGACCATAACCGTACTGAGGTGTCTGAATTTCGTCAGCATATGTTTTGCTTACTGTTGATATAGCGTCTGAATATAAAAGACCTGCCTTCATAAAATTAGCGGCATTGTAATATTCAAGCTTGTCATTAGTAAAGTAGTAGCTTTCATCAAGCTCCATCATAGACAAGGTTTCCTTTGGAAACATACCCTGATACTGTAAGTTATGAATGGTAAACAATGTCTTAATATTGGAGAAATATTTAATTTTTGAATATCTGTCCTTTATGTAAAGGCATATTGGAGCAGTCTGCCAGTCATTGCAGTGAATAACATCGGGAATAAAATCAATATAATCTAAAAATTCAATAGCTGCTTTGCAGAAGAAAGCAAATCTTTCATTATCGTCACCATAGCCATAATAGCCTGCTCGTCCAAAATAATAATCATTGCCAATCATATAAGTAGGAACATCGTTGTTTATTGTAAAAATGTCAGCCTTTTGCTTACGCCAGTCAAGAGTAACGTCAAAAGAGCTTAAATACTGACAGCCTGTAAGATACTGTTCCTTAATTGTCCTGTATTTTGGGAATACTACTCTTACATCAACCCCCTTTGATTTAAGAGCCTTTGGCAATGAGCCGACAACATCGCCTAAACCGCCACTTTTAGCATAAGGCGCAACCTCTGATGAAACAATTAAAACTTTTAAAGCCATAAAATACCCTCCTTTTGACTCGATGTGAACACAGCCTTTTCAGTTTATTTTTTTGGAACTTTTTTGAAAATTATGCTGTATATTTTCGGTCGTTTATATTATAATTATACTATGTAAATAAAGATTAATCAATAATAAAATTTATATAAAAGGAGATTTTTTTAATATGGATAAGATTTTAGAGAGAAAAAATGTTGATGAAAAATTTAAGTGGAGCATAACCGATCTGTTTAAAAATGATGAGGAATGGCAGAAGGCTTATGACAATGTGGAAAAGGCACTTTCACGATTTGATGAATATAAGACCAACTTAAATGTTAATAATCTTTATGACCTTTTAAAGCTTAGAGATGAAATTATGCTTTTAGGTGAGCAGGTTTGTGTTTATGCAGGCTTAAAGGCAAATGAGGACAGTACAAACAGCTTTTATCAGGGTCTTGATTCAAAAAGTGACAGGCTTATAACTCTTATGGGCGGAGCAGCGGCATTTATTGAGCCTGCAATACTTGCTCTTCCTGAAGATGCTTTAAAGGCGGAGCTTGATAAAAGTCTTAAAGAGTACAAGCATTATATTGAAGATATTTTAAGGAGCAGAGAGCATATTTTATCTGCCGATAAGGAAGAGCTTTTAGCACAGGTTTATGAGGTAGGCGCCGCACCTTCCAATATTTTTTATATGCTTAATAATGCCGATATTGATTTTGGAGAGGCAGTTGACAGCAAGGGTGTAAAGCATACATTAACACATGGCACATTTGTATCCTGCCTTGAAAGCAGTGACAGAGAGCTTAGGAAATCAGCCTTTAATAAGGTTTATGATACTTATTTTAAGCAGAAAAATACTCTTGCAGCAATATATACTGCATCTGTTAAAAAGGATATTTTTAATGCAAGGGCAAGACATTATAATTCGGCTCTTGAGGCGGCGCTTTCAGCTAACAATATACCTGTTGAAGTTTATACAAGGCTTATTGAAACCGTAAATAAGCATCTTCCTCTTATGCACCGATATATTAAACTTAGAAAAAGGGTTCTTGGCTTAAATGACCTTGATATGTATGATATTTACACTCCTATTGTAGAGGATATTGATACAAAGAAAGACTATAATGAGGCTGTAAAAACAGTGCTTGAGGCAGTAAAGCCTTTGGGAGAGGAATATGTAAATAAGCTGAGATCTGCCCTTGAAAAAGAAAAGTGGGTAGATATTTATGAAAACAAGGGAAAGAGAAGCGGAGCCTACAGCTGGGGTGCTTATGGCTGTCATCCTTTTGTTTCTCTTAACTACAATAATACGGTAGATTCAATGTTTACTCTTGCTCATGAAATGGGTCACGCAATGCACTCTTATTATACATGGAGCAGTCAGCCTTTTGTTTATGGTGATTATACTATTTTTGTTGCAGAGGTTGCGTCTACGGTTAATGAGGCTCTTTTAATGGAGCATCTTTTAAAGACCACAACTGATGTTAAGGAAAGAAAATATCTTTTAAATTATTTTATGGAGCAGTTTAGGGGTACTCTTTTCAGACAAACAATGTTTGCTGAATTTGAACTTATAACTCACAGTAAAATGGAAAAAGGTGAGCCTTTGACCTTTGAAAGTCTTTGCGAAATTTATAGCGAACTTAATAAGAAGTACTATGGTACTCAAATAAACAGTGCAAATGAAAAAATAAGTTGGGAATGGGCGAGAATACCTCATTTTTATACTGCATATTATGTATATCAGTATGCAACAGGCTATAGTGCCGCAATTACTCTTTCACAAAAAATATTAAATGAAAATGGGGCTGAAAATTATATTGGTTTCTTAAAGGGCGGCTCTTCAAAGTATTCTATTGACCTGCTTAAAGGTGCAGGTGTGGATATGACAGGCAGTGAGGCTGTTGAAAAGGCTATGAAGGTCTTTGAGGGACTTCTTGATGAGTTTGAAAAGTTGGTGTAAATTATTCTTATTCAACAAAGGTAAAATAAACATTAGCATACTTCAAAAAATGCCTGCATAGAAAGTTTGCAACGAAAGAAATCGGACAGGTTGAAAGTGCTGACGAGCATTTCTTACAAGAGTGTCGATTTTATCGACACGCAGACGCTACGAGTAATTAATTACTCGTAGCGTAAGACAAAATATGACTATATCTTATACTCTTTAACATCTTCCGGAATTTCATCATCAGGCAAATTCTTAACAAAATCTTCTGTTCCTGCTTGAACAGCAGTATCATAATACCAACATTTATATTTCAACATATTTTTTGTTTTCTGCAATTCTTCAATCTGTTTTTCTACTTCTTCCAGTCGGGTATGAAACATTTCCCGACGTTTATGGAGAGAACTATCGCCCTCTTGACACCAGATTAAAAATTCCTTGATTGCTTTTATTGACATACCCGAAGATTTCAAACACTCGATTACCTTAAGCGTATCAATTTCTTTGTCGGAAAAAACACGAATACCGCCGTTACTTCTCTCCATATTCGGAAACATACCTTCACGATCATAATATCGTAAAGTAGATATAGCAATCCCTGTGGTGTTTGCAACTTCGCCTATTGAATAATACATAATAATCTCCTATTAAAATTTTTTCAAAAAAACTCTTGACCTAAACCTTACTTTAGCTACTATAATTATACTACACCTAAACGAGGAATTTGTCAATCCGAGTTTGGCATTAATTAAATAGGAAAGGATAATTTAAAATGACAATGAATTTCAATTTTAACAACCATACTAATCTTTATTTTGGAACTGGGAAATTAAATGAGTTAGGAAATTTACCAATGCCTGGAAAAAAAGCGATGGTATTGATTTCTAACGGAAAATCCACGAGAGCAAACGGCTATCTTGACCGAACATTAGAGCAGCTTAAAAAGGCAGGTGTAAAAACCGTATTGTTTGACAAAATAATGGAAAACCCTATAAAAGAAGTGATTATGGAGGGCGCAGCATTTGCAAGAGAAAACAAATGTGATTTTATTGTTGCTCTTGGTGGTGGAGCCGTTATTGATTCTTCCGCAGCGATTGCAGCAATGGCTACAAATGACGGTGATTTGTGGGATTATGTATTCGGAGGTACTGGAAAAAGTAAGCCGCTTGAGAAGAAAGGACTTCCTATTGTTGCCATTGCAACTACTTCCGGCACTGGTTCTGAGATGAATGGATTTGGAGTTATCTCTAACCTGGCAACAAAAGAAAAAATTGGTTTTGGAAGCCCAGATCTAACTCCTGTGTTGGCGATTGTTGATCCGGAACTTATGACAACTGTTCCAGCAAAGTACACCGCTTATCAAGGGTTTGATGCACTGTTTCACAATACTGAAGTTATGATGTCAAAAGGCGTTAATATTTTGAGCGAAACTATCGCCTTATCTGCGATTGAGAGCATTGCAAAATACTTACCACGCGCTGTAAAGAACGGGAAAGATATTGAAGCAAGAGAGCATATAGCTTATGCTAGCACCATGGCGGGCATTACTATGCAACTTACCTCTACTATTGCACAGCACAGTATGGAACATTCCATGAGTGCTTATCATCATAATCTCCCGCATGGTGCAGGCTTGATTATGATTTCAAAAGCCTTTGCAGAGTTTTTCATTGAAAAACACGCTTGCGACGAACAATTTATAAAAATGGCGCGGGCTATGGGTTTGGAAAATGCGGATAAGCCGGAGGACTTTATTACAGCCCTTGTAAAATTGCAGAAAGATTGCGGAGTAGCCGACTTAAAAATGAGCGACTTTGGATTTGAGCCGGACGAAGCTATGACATTGGCGAAAGGTGCTCGCTCTATGCAGGGAGGACTATTCGAATCAAATCCTTGTGAAATGACGGATGAGGACTGCGCCGTGATTTTCGAGAAATCCTATCGCTAAGTATAATGGTAACTGGGGTGTTTATGGTAATGAACTGTGAACACTCCAGTTTTACAAGGAGGAAACAATTATGAAAATTTAGTAATAAATGGAAGCCCACAACCAAATGTGTCAATATACAACTAAAAAACAGAAAAGAACGGCATAGCCGTTGCTATACCGTTCATTGTTTACAGTCTTGCCAGAGGAAGTTTTTTAACCTATTTTAATCTGTTAATATAGTCGATAATCATATCTACAGTATCATCAACACCAACCTTAGCCGTATTAATAACTAAGTCGTAGTTATCAATATCCTCCCAGCGCTGACCTGTATAAAACTTAAAGTAAGAGGCTCTCTTTTTATCTCTTTTTTCAATAGCATCCTCAATGGTACCCTTTTCAGGAGCATCATAAAGTTTTTCATACCTTGCTTTTCTAAAATCCATATCTGCCTTTAAGAAAACTCTTACAATAGGCTTTTCCTGTCTTAATATGTAATTTGAGCATCTGCCAAGTACAACGGCAGAGCCTTCCTTTGCGGCATTTCTGATAATGTCAGCCTGAATGTTAAACAGTTTGTCATTATCAGGCAGCATACCTGTTTGAGTTGAATTGTGAACACCCATAATAAGTGAATAAAGCAAGCTGTTAGTTGCTACCTCATCTACCTTTTCAAATGTTGCCTCTGCATAGCCTGCCTGCTTTGCGGCAAGGTTTACAAGTTCCTTATCATAATATGGTACATTAAGCTTTTCTGATAATTTTTTACCAATGTAATTACCACCACTGCAAAATTGTCTGTTAATTGTAACGATAATCTTATCCATTGATAACACCTCCCTTTTAAACTATTTTATACCAAATACATTGATTTGTCCAGTATAATTTATTATGCCTGTTGATTAAAGGGCTTAAAGGAATAAAACTAATCATCATAGCTTTCCTGGCGGTTTTTCCATTCGTTATACTGATATTTATCAAGTTTGACTTCTCTGCCCTTTGTGCCGCCAAGGTCAGGACCTACAATTCCTCTTTCCTCAAGCTCGTCTACTATTCTGGCGGCTCTGTTATAGCCTATTTTAAATTTTCTCTGTATAAAGCTTGTGGATGCCTTTTGCTGTGTAACAACAAGTTTAATTGCCTCTTCAATCAGGCTGTCGCTGCCGTCGGAGGTATCGCCTTGACTGCTGCTTTCTCCGTGAGCCTCGGCAACAGATTTGTTGATCTCATCAATAATGGACCTGTCATAATGACTTTCATCGGTTTTAATTGAGTTTACTATTGCCTCAACCTCCTCATCGGTAACAAAGGCACCCTGTATTCTTAAAGGCTTATCGTCAAAGGCTCTTGTTTTAAGAAGCATATCACCTCTGCCCAAAAGTTTTTCAGCACCTGTTGCATCAAGTATGATCTTTGAATTGACGCTGCCTGCAACCTTAAAAGCAATTCTTGAAGGCACGTTTGCCTTTATAAGACCTGTAACAATGTTGGCATCAGGTCGCTGTGTAGCTATGACAAGGTGCATACCTGCTGCTCTTGCAAGCTGTGTAAGTCTTACAATGGCGTTTTCAACCTCCTTGCCTGTTGTCATCATAAGGTCAGCAAGCTCGTCTACAATTATTACTATATAAGGCAGCTTTTCAACATTATCAAGTTTGTTGTAGCCCTTAATATTTCTTACACCGTATTTTTCAAGAAGGTCATATCTTCTCTCCATTTCTCTTATTGCCCAGTTAAGCGCACCTGCCGCTTTTTGTACATCACTTACTACCGGTATAAGCAAATGAGGAATGCCGTTGTAAACACTAAGCTCTACCTTTTTAGGGTCAATCATTATAAGTTTGACTTCATCAGGTGTTGCCTTATAGAGTATGGAAGTAATAAGAGTATTGATACATACTGATTTACCTGCACCTGTAGCACCTGCTATAAGCAGATGGGTCATATCTGCAATGTCGGCTACAATGACAGTACCTGTTATATCCTTTCCTATACCAAAGGCAAGCTTACTTTTATAATCTCTGAATTTGTCTGTAAGCAATACTTCGCTGAAATATACGGAAGATACAGTATCATTTCCAAGCTCTATGCCAATTCGGTTTGTGCCGGGTATTGGAGCTTCAATTCTTACTGACTTAGCAGCCATAGCAAGCTCTATATCCTTGTCAAGTTTTGTTATTCTGCTAATCGGTATACCCTTTGGAGGAATAAGCTCATATCTTGTTACGGCAGGTCCCTGACTTATTTTATCAACGGTTACGTCAACACCGAATGTATGTAATGTTTCCTTTAAAAGTGCTGACTTTTTAATAAGCTCGGTTCTGTCTGCCGTACCGCCTCTGTTAGGATTCTTAGATAAAAGTGAGGCACTTGGAAATTTATATGGCGTTGAAGTTTTGGTATTCAGTTTGTTTATTTCCTTTGTTTTTTCAGCTTCAATTATTGTAGGCTCAGAAGAACTCTCCTCCCATGGAGGGATGTCTTCAGCTTTTGTTTCAGTCACATTTTCATTTGGCTGATTTTTTTCTTCGGGCTGATTTTCTTCCTCAACAGGTATGGGTTTCTTTATTTCAATTATTTCCGGTTCAATATTTACTATGCTTTCTTCTTCCTCTGTAATTTCCGGGCTTTCAGTTTCATCATTGTTTATGGTTTCGTTGTATTTATTAAGGTCATCTCTTATAAATGAAGGAATTACAATGTTGTCATCGTCGTCCTCATATTGTCTGTAACTTCTGTTATCAGGGGATAAGTTTTCTTCAATTATAACGCTTTCTTCCTTTTCTCCTGTTTCTTCCGTTATTTCTATGGTAACGGGAGATGATTTTCTTCCTTTTTTCCTCTGCATTTTTTCAATAGGCAGTTTCATCTGCACAGGCTCTTTAGGCGGAGCATAGTAAACCTCTTCATCCTCCTCATCAATAATTGTGTGGCTTTCCCTGTAGTTATAGTATTCCTCTTTTGTGCCGTCAATCCAGTCACCAAGAGCATTAATAAAGTCGGCTACGGTTTTGCCTGTTGCAAGAACTATAAGTATTAAGCCTGTTATAAGAAGTAGTATAGTTGTGCCTGTTTTGCCTATAAGGGCACATAAAGCGCCGCCTATAAGAGAACCTATAAAGCCGCCGTTTTTAATATTTCCGTTAAAAAAGCTGTCGGATATATATTGTGAAAAGGGCACATCACCAATACCCTCTATATATGTAAAAACATGGGCAAGACATATTATTGTAAGAAAAAAACAAAGGAAAAGTGTCAGCTTAAATTTATAAGCATACTTTGTTTTGTCCATAAGGGTTTGTACACTGAAAATCATAAGTACCACAGGCAATATAATTGCTCCTACACCAAAAATGTGCTTAAGACCTGCGGATATATAGCCTCCTACAATACCCATTTTGGCACTTGCTATTACGCATATAAATATAATTATTGAAATACCGAAAAGTATAATTGCAAGTACCTCTGCCTTGAGTGCCTCTCTCTGTTCATCAAGCTTTTTTTGCTCGGCTTTGGTTAACTTTGGCTTTGTATTTGCAGTCTTTTTAGGTGTATTTTTTGTGCTTTTATTTTGTTCTGTTGTTTTTTTGCTGCTTTTTGCTGCGGGCATTTTATTCACACTCCTCCACACTAACATAAAGTATATTATACCACAAAATCGGAAATTGGAATGTTACGTTTTATTATCAAATAAAATGATTGATAAAATTTTACAAATATGTTATTATTATAATTGACAATATGTAAAAAGTGTAATGTCCTTAAGAATTTCTTGACGATAGATAACAATCAGCTCCTTTTTGTTTGTTTTTGTCTACTATTATTATAACATAATGAGCTGATTGTTTCTATAAATTTGTAGTGATAAAGGAGTTAGCCATGCTCCTGTAATGGGCTTAAATTCAATGATTTTTGAATTTCCCTAATGGCTATTGACAATAAGTAATGAGGTGACAAAGTTGGAAAATTACTTTTTAGATAAAAAAATTGGTATCATAGGTGGAGGGCAGTTAGGGCAGATGATGCTCCTTGAGGCAAAGAAAATGGGGTTTTATGCCGTAGTTCTTGACCCGTCAGAGGATTGTCCCTGTCACAGCATATGCGATGAGCATATAGTGGCAGGCTTTGAGGATGAAGACGCTTTTCAGATCCTTGCGGAAAAGACTGATGTAATTACTTATGAATTTGAACATATTAATGCTAAGGCACTTGAAAGATTGGAGAAAAAGGGCTATAAAGTTTATCCTACACCGTCAACTCTTGAGGTAATTCAGGACAAGCTTACACAAAAGGAGGCTATGTTTAAGGCAGGACTTCCTGTTCCTGATTTTATGAAAATTGAAAACAGGGAGGATATGGCAGCTGCCGGAGAAAAATACGGCTATCCGTATATGCTTAAAGCAAGAACAGGCGGATATGACGGCAAGGGTAATGCAGTTGTAAAATCTCCTCAGGATATAGAGGAGGCATATAAAGAGCTTGGCAGCGGTAAAATAAAACTTATGGCAGAAAAAATGGTGAATTTCAAAATGGAAACATCAATACTTGCCTGTAGAAGCCTTAACGGTGACATAGCCGTTTATCCCGTTGGTGACAACTATCATATAGACAGTATACTTCACGAAACCAAGGTGCCTGCAAATATTCCGGATAAAGCGTCTAAAGCAGCAATGGCCGCTGCCTCAAAGGTAATGGAAATATTTGACGGAATAGGTATGTTTTGCGTTGAAATGTTTGTGACAAATGAAAATGATATTCTTGTTAACGAGGTTGCTCCACGTCCTCACAATTCAGGTCACTATACAATAGAGGGCTGTATAACAAGCCAGTTTGAAAATCACATAAGGGCAGTGGTAGGTTTGCCTTTAGGCTCTACAGACCTTATAGGTCCTACGGTAATGATTAATCTTTTAGGGGAAGAGGGCTTTAGCGGCAGTACTAAGGTTGAAGGGCTTGAAAAGGCTATGGCTTTAAAGGGTGTAACGGTTCATATATATGGCAAGTCTCAAACAAAACCAAAGAGAAAAATGGGTCATATAACCGTAACGGCAAACAGTGTAGGAAAGGCGGAGGCTATTGCAAAGGAAGCCTTTGACTATATAAAAATAAAAGCGTAAGGAGATGAATGAAATGGTTCAGGTAGGTATTATAATGGGCAGTGATTCCGATTTGCCTGTTATGAGTGAGGCGGCAAAGGTACTTGATGAATTTGGGGTTGAGTATGAGCTTACTGTTGTGTCAGCTCACAGAACTCCTGACAGAATGTACGAATATGCCAAAACAGCTAAGGAAAGAGGATTAAAACTCATTATTGCAGGAGCAGGAGGAGCGGCGCATCTTCCAGGTATGACGGCGGCAATCACAAGCCTTCCCGTAATAGGTGTTCCAATTAAAACAAAAGCGTTAAGCGGTGTTGACTCCCTTTATTCAATAGTTCAGATGCCCGGCGGCATTCCTGTTGCAACTGTTGCAATAAACGGAGGTAAAAATGCGGGTCTTTTGGCAGTGCAGACCCTTGCAGCCTTTGATGATGCTTTGTCAGAAAAAGTATTAAAATATAAGGCTGATTTAGAAAAAAGTGTTGTTATAAAAGCCGAAAAATTAGAGGAAATCGGCTATGAAAAATATTTAAATGAATAAAAAATCAAAATTTTAATAAAATTTTAGTTTATTTTAGTTGATTTTTTGTTAAAGATATAGTATACTATTAATTGGATAAAATTTAACTTTATAAAGGAGACAAAGACTATGAATTACACAAAAACTATTGGTTCCAATATTAGGTATGAGAGAAAATTAAGAGGTCTTACAATTGATGACTTTGCTAAGGTTATAGGTATGGCACCAGGCTTTGTCGGTCTTATTGAAAGAGGTCAGAGAGGCACAAGTATTGCTAATATGGTAAGAATTGCCGAATTCTTTGATATTACTCTTGATGAACTTATTACTAAGGATTTAGCTGAGGGTAAGGTTTCAACACCTAAGGGCGTAAACAGAATTGAAAAGGACAGAAAGGCTTTAATCAGTATGATTAGCACTATGTCTAATGAAAAAGTTCAGATTCTTGCAGCTAATGCTAAGGCTTTAAATAAGTTTATTCCTACTATGAGTGCAAAGGAAGCAATGTACGAAGAAGAGGTTAATGAGTAATTTTTATATCTTAGTATTTTAACGGGTATTGCGGTGCAATATCCGTTATTTTTTTGGTAAAGGATGTATGCACCGCAGATTAAATTAATTTAAAAACTTTAATAAACACCATCACAGCCGCTTAAGGCTCTTAAAAGTATATCACTAAGGTCTTGAAGTACCTTATCACAGCTTGCCTCAGTTATATTTTGAGTAACACCGCCTAAATTTATATTGATATTTGATGTATTTTGAGCTTTTTCTTCCTTTATATGAGGAGCTGAAATATTATCAACAAAGCCATAAATTTCTTTAAAAACGGAATTGTTGTGGAAAAAATCATTGTTATCCTCTGAATAATAATGATTATCCCCAAAGTTTTCAGACTTATCCACAAATTTTGGGGCAAAACCCTTATAACCCACATTATTACTTATGTTTTGGCTGTGGATATTTTCTGTAACCATATTTTGAGAATTGTTATATATTTCTTCAAATTTTCCCATATTTTCTGGCATTATACTATAATTATACATATTATTTACATCGGGTATATTGGCACTGATATTATCCACATATTCACGTAAAATTTCCTCATTTTCATAAGGCGTGTAATTTTTATTCACATTGTTATCCACTTCTGATTCCCAAAGCTCCTCATAATTTGGCAATACAATATTACATAAATTATTTATATTGTTTATACCCTCTATTATTTTTAGTATGTTATCCATATTACAAACCTCCTTATGGCAGCACAATTACTGTTCCAACACTAATTTTGTTGGGGTCTGATATTGTGTTTTTGTTAGATTCATATATAGTTTTCCACTTACTTCCGTCACCATAGCAAGTTTTTGCTATTTTCCACAGGCTGTCGCCGGATTTTACGGTATAGCTTTTATTTCCTGCTGATGATGCCTTTGAAGTGCTTACTGTGCTTTGGGTATAGAATTTAGGACCATAGTTTTCATATTCCCTTAGCTTGATTCCTATTATAAGGTCATAGCCGTTTTCGGCATCTTCAGTAAATGTCAGCTCCTCTATTGTCGCATATATACCTGTGTAATTAAATATTTTGCTGCCCATAGTCCTTGTTATTACAAAGGCGATAACGGCATTTTCATTTTTTAGCTTTTCTATGGCATCTTTGTAATAGTCGCTTGTTTTATAATTGCCGTCATAGTTGGCAAAGGGATAATCACTGTTTGGAATTAGGGCATTAAATTCTATTGTCCTAAGCCTTGGTGATTTTAAAATATTTATTTCCTTTCCTTCTACTAAAGTAAGGGTTTTGTTTAATGAGCCCATTCCTATTGAAACCTTTGAAGGTGCAACAGGCAGCTTAATTTCTCCTAAGTAAAAAGTATACATTTATACAACCTCCTATGCATATTTTTTTATTGCAAGAGCAATATATCATATTTCAAGTGACAATTAGTGACATTTGTTATAAAAATATTGTAGAAAAATAAATAATATGCTATACTCTAGTTAGGGTGTGTGAAAGCTGTTTTGCAATAACAAAGCTATGGTGAATTATAGGCTTTTGTATAGCAAAACGGATTTTCATATATACCGCAGGCTGAATAATGATTATTGTCGGCAGAGGAGGGGTTTTATGAATATGACAATAATGTGGCTTGTACTTGCAATAGTATTATTTGTAATTGAAGCTTTGACCGTAGGTCTTGTGTGTATGTGGTTTGGTATAGGTGCAATTGTTTCTATGTTTGCCGCCTTTATTATACCTAATGTATATATACAATGGGGAATATTTATTGTTGTATCTCTTATAATGCTTTGTCTTTTAAGGCCTCTTGCAAAGAAGGCAATATCAAAGCAGGAAGTAAAGACAAATGTTTCCGCACTTGTTGACAGGACGGCTTTTCTTACAGAGGATATTACGGAGGAAAGTCACGGAAGAATCAAATTGGGAGATATAAGCTGGATAGCTGTATCCTATGATGGAGAAGCTATTAACAAGGGTGAAAAAGTAAAAGTTATTTCAGTAAGGGGCAATAAACTTGTTGTCCAAAGAATATAAGGGGGTTTATTTATGATTTTAATTGTTATTCTTATTGTTATTGCTATTGCAGTTGCAGGCTCATGTATAAGGATTGTTCCTCAGGCAAGAGCTTATGTTGTTGAATTTTTAGGTGCTTACAAGGCTACATGGCATACAGGCTTATATTTTAAAATTCCTTTCTTTGAAAGAATTGCAAGAAATGTAAATTTAAAGGAGCAGGTAATTGACTTCCCTCCACAGCCTGTTATTACTAAGGATAATGTAACTATGCAGATTGACACGGTTATTTTCTTCCAGATAACAGACCCTAAGCTTTATAGCTATGGTGTTGAAAATCCTATAAGTGCCATTGAAAACTTAACGTCTACAACTTTAAGAAATATTATAGGTGATATGGAGCTTGATGAAACTCTTACTTCAAGAGAGGTTATTAATGCCAAAATGGGTACATCTCTTGATGAGGCAACGGATCCTTGGGGTATTAAGGTAAACAGAGTGGAGCTTAAAAATATTATGCCTCCTGCTGCCATTCAAGAATCAATGGAAAAGCAGATGAAGGCAGAGCGAGAAAGACGTGAGGCTATTCTTATTGCCGAGGGTGAAAAGAAGTCTACCATCCTTGTTGCTGAGGGTAAAAAGCAGTCAGCCATACTTGAGGCAGAGGCTGAAAAGCAGGCAGCTATTTTAAGAGCAGAGGCTGAAAAGGAAAGAAAAATTAAGGAGGCTGAAGGTCAGGCTGAGGCTATAAGAAAAGTACA
>CABVEG010000004.1 GCA_902497185.1 uncultured Eubacteriales bacterium
TATATTACAAATATATATTACCATATATTTCAAAAGAAAACATTAAAGCAATATTATAATATTATTAAGGTTTGGGATAAGGCTTTTTAATGTTTGTTCTTCCTATTAAGTAATCAACACTGGTGTCATAAAAATCTGCAAGTTTAGAAAGTGCCTCTACGGGAATTGCTCTGCTTCCTCTTTCATAGCTTGAATATGTTCTTTGATCTACATTAAGTATCTTTCCTATATAGCTTTGAGTCAAATCCTTATCTTCTCTTAAATCTCGTATTTTTTGGTATATCACATAAATCACCTCACAGGAAAATTATCATAGAACAAATTGAAGTATTGACATTTACTCCATAATGAAGTAGCATATAAATATACTATGACAATTAGGAGGTTTTTATTATGAACGTTTATGATGTATCTGATTTTTTGGAGCTTGCTGAGGAACTTAAAAACACCAAGGCTAAGTATATTGCAATAAAAGAGAATACTAATGAAATGATTTTATACAGGTATTTTCCAACCAGTGGCAAGATAAGGGGATTGAAGAGGATTAGATGTGTTGACATTTATACCCTTTTTAACTATATAAAGAAGAGAAAACATTAAAGGAAATATAACTGCCCTGAATAATGTCTAATCTTTCACCGATTTATTATAACATTTACAAAAAAAGCCTTGCATTATTGTAAAAATTGTGGTATAGTTCTTTCTATGGTAAACAAATGTACATAGAGGGAGCACAGTTTATGAGCGAATATTCAGACTATTACATTGTTGACAAAAGGGTTATGCCTGAGGTTTTTTTAAAGGTAGTTGAGGCAAGAGAATTGTTTGACAAAGGAATAGTTGGTTCAGTACAAGAGGCGGTAGACAGTGTCGGCGTCAGCAGAAGTGCATATTATAAGTATAAGGACTATGTTTCGGCTTTAAGCAGCAACAGCAGCCGAGGAAAAATAGTTATACTTGCATTTAACCTAGAGGACAAGGCTGGTATTTTATCCCTTGTGCTTAATATTATGGCTGACCACGGCGCAAATGTACTGACTATTAATCAGACTATTCCCGTTAATGATGTGGCTAATGTTACAATTACCGTTGACACAGGCAATATGACCATTGGTGTCAGAGAGATGCTTAATAATATTTCTAAAATACATGGTGTTTTAACTTTAAAAATTATTGCGAGGGAGTGAAGGAGTATATGGCAGTAATAGCGGTTTTAGGCTACGGTACGGTTGGCTCAGGTGTTGTGGAGGTTATACGTACCAACAGAGAAAGCATTGAATCTAAAACAGGTCAGAAAATTGATATTAAATATGTTTTGGATTTAAGGGATTTTCCTAATGACCCTGTTCAGAACATTATTACACACAATTTTGATGATATATTAAATGACCCCAGTGTTGAGGTTGTTGTAGAGGTTATGGGTGGTACAAATCCTGCCTACACATTTGTTAAAAGTGCTCTTCAAAAGGGTAAAAGCGTATGTACATCAAATAAGGAGCTTGTGGCTGCTCATGGCGGCGAGCTTATGAGAATAGCTAAGGAAAATAATGTAAATTTCTTATATGAGGCATCTGTAGGCGGTGGTATTCCTATTATAAGACCTATTAACAGAAGTATTACTTCTGATAAGATTGAAGAAATAACAGGTATATTAAACGGTACTACCAATTATATGCTCTCTAAAATGACTAAAGAGGACCTAGAGTATAATGATGTATTAAGCGATGCTCAGGACAGAGGCTATGCAGAGAGAAATCCTGATGCTGATGTTGAGGGCTATGATGCCTGCAGAAAGATTGCAATTCTTGCATCTCTTGCTACGGAAAAAACCGTATGCTATGATGATATTTATACAGAGGGCATCACTAATATTTCAAAAACTGATATTGAGTATGTTAAGAAAATGGGCGGTTCAGTTAAGCTCCTTGCAACTGCAAAGTTTGGCAGCAATGGTGTGTGGGCAAGAGTTGCGCCTGCTATTGTTATGCCTGAAAACCCTTTAAGTATGGTTAATAATGTATTTAATGCCATTTTATTAAAGGGCAATATGCTTGGAGATGTAATGTTTTACGGCAAGGGCGCAGGCAAGCTGCCTACTGCAAGTGCCGTTGTATCTGATGTTGTAGATGCTATTAAGCATAAGGATGTTAATCTTGGCATTGGTTGGTCAGAAAGCAAGCAGGAGCTTATGAGTATTGATGATGTCGATGTAAGAAAGTTTGTCAGGGTTGAATATAATGATAAGGAAGAAGCCAAGTCAGATGTATTAAAGGTATTTGGCGTGGACAAAATTATGGAATTCTTTGGTATGGATAACGAATTTGCTTTTGTTACCGGTGAGGCTAAGGAAAGAGAAATTAATGACAAACTTAATGAATTAATTAATTGTAAGGGTATTGTAGGTATCCTTAACACAATAAGAATGGAAGGCTAGGAGGCACATTATGTTAATCGTAAAGAAGTTTGGCGGTTCTTCAGTGGCTAATGCTGAAAGAATTAACCACGTTGCTCAGACTATTGTAAACAGTTACAAGGAGGGCAATCAGGTAGTTGTTGTACTCAGTGCACAGGGTGATACAACTGATGAGCTTATTGAAAAGGCTATGGAAATCAACCCTAATGCAAGTAAGAGAGAAATGGATATGCTCCTGTCAACAGGAGAGCAGCAGTCAGTTGCTCTTATGGCAATGGCTATTGAAAAGCTGGGTTATCCTGTTATTTCACTTAATGCTTTTCAGTGCAAGATCATTTCCACATCAACCTACAGCAATGCCAGAATAAAGGATATTTCAACAGAAAGAATCAATAACGAGCTTGCAAGAAAGAATATTGTTATTATTACAGGTTTCCAAGGTATAAACAGACATCTTGATGTTACCACCTTAGGCAGAGGCGGTTCAGATACATCTGCTGTTGCCCTGGCTGCAAAGCTCGGCGCTGATATTTGCGAAATTTATACAGACGTTGACGGTGTATACACCTGCGATCCGAGAATTGTTAAGTCTGCCAGAAAACTTGATGAAATTACTTACGATGAAATGCTTGAGCTTGCAAGTTTAGGTGCAAAGGTTCTTCATAACCGTTCTGTTGAGCTTGCTAAGAAATATAATGTAAATTTAGTTGTACGCAGCTCTATGACTGACGCTGAAGGTACAGTTGTTAAGGAGGAAACAAAAGTGGAAAGAATGTTGGTAAACGGTGTTGCCGTAGATAAGGATGTAGCTAGAATTGCAGTAGTAGGTGTTAAGGATGAGCCGGGTATTGCCTTTAAAATTTTCTCTTTATTAAGCAGAGAAAAAATTAGTGTTGACCTTATTATCCAGTCTATAGGCAGAGGCGACAGCAAGGATATTTCTTTCACTGTTACAAAGGGCGAAATGAAGGAGGCTGTTGACATTCTTGAGGCTAATAAGGCATCTTTAGGCTTTGAGTCAATAAGCTTTAATGACCAGGTTGCAAAGGTAAGTGCTGTTGGTGCAGGTATGGCTACTAATCCGGGTGTTGCATCTATGCTGTTTGAGGCTACCTATGATGCAGGCATTAATGTTAAAATGATTTCTACTTCTGAAATTAAGATTACTGTTCTTGTAAATGAAAACGAGGCTGACAGAGCAGCTATTGCTATTCATGATAAATTTATGAATGCAGGTATTCAGATTAATTAATCACATTTTTTTAATTATTTAATATATTTATATTAAGAGAGTTAAGGGCAATCCCCTCTCCCTTAATGAACTTAGGACTGCTGTACTAGCAGTCCAGAGGCTGTCGAAAAAATCGACAGCCTTGCAAGAAATGCTCGTCAGCACTTTCAGCTAAAGCTGAAAGCCAGCCTGCGGCTGTCAGATAAATCTTTCTGTGCAAGCATTTCTTGCAGTATGCTAAGGTAGGAACTACCAAGTTTTCCGCAATTTTGACGTTTAAAACGTCAAAATTACAGAAAAGTTCCTGTCCTCGGCTGCTTGGGCGAGCAGCAAAACGAAGTTTTGCGACCAGCCTCGGCGAAAATGCGATTTCTTCAAGCAACTTTGCTACGCAAAGCAAGTCCCGTATACTTCGGAATTGCAAACCTGCGGATTAAAGTCTGCGACGCTTTTTGAATTACGGTATAGCAAAGGAATTCGCTTTTTCTCAAAAAAATAGTTTTTTGACAATCTGAGGACTGCTGTACTAGCAGTCCATTTTGTTTTATTACCTTATTTTTTATTTACAAAAATTGCAGTTGGTCCATCACTTCCGCCAATTATTCCCACACTTTCATAAGGGTTAAAAATAAAAATCGGTATTATAATGATTGCAGCAAGTATTGTTAAAACAAGTATTAACCTTTTCATAATATCCCCCCTTAATTATTTTCGGCAAATTCCGCAAATTCCCTAAGTTTTGTGCAAAGGCTTGTATATCTGCTGACTTCCCTGTTATTATCTACCATTTTGTAAACGGTGTTTTCGGCACCTGCAATTACTGCAAGCTCCTTTGCTCTTGTAAGTCCGGTATACAAAAGGTTTCTTGACATAAGCATATCAGGACCGTTTAAAAGGGGCATAACAACTGCCTTATACTCGCTGCCCTGACTTTTGTGTATGGTTACAGCATAGCTTAAATCCACCTCATCCATTTGTGTAAAGTCATAGTGGACAGCCTTATTATCTTCAAATAAAATTTCAACATATTCATTTACAGGGTCAATGTATGTTATTATTCCTTCGTCACCGTTAAATACACCTACACCATCCTCTGTAATTTTGCCTTTTTCAACTATTTTCCATTCTACATTATAGTTATTTTTGATCTGCATTACCTTGTCGCCTTCACGGAACTTAATACCCCTAAATTCCTTTTCCCTTTTGTTTGGTGATGGTGGATTAAGAGCCTCCTGAAGTATTGTATTTAATGCAGTTACTCCCAGAGGAGATTTGCGCATAGGAGTAAGGACCTGAATATCCCTTATTGGGTCACAGTTAAGGTATTTAGGCAGCCTTGATGAAACAAGACTTACTATAAGAGAGCTTAGCTCCTGAACACTGTTTCTTCTCATAAAGAAAAAGTCCTTATCTTTTTCTTTAAGGTTTGGGTATTCTCCCTTATTTATTTTATGGGCATTTGTAATAATGGAGCTTTCCTGTGCCTGTCTGAATATTTCCGTAAGACGGCAAACCTTTATTACTTCTGAATTTATAATATCCCTTAACACATTTCCAGGGCCTACTGATGGGAGCTGATTGCTGTCACCTACTATTATTAATCTTGTGCCTATGGCTATTGCCTTTAACAGTGAGTGCATAAGGAGTATGTCCACCATTGAGCTTTCGTCAATTATAACTACATCTGCCTCAATAGGATTGTCCTCGTCCTTTTCAAAGGTTTGGGTTCTGGAGTTTTCGTTTAAAAAATTTATACCCAAAAGCCTGTGTATTGTTTGTGCCTTGTGGCCTGTTGTTTCTTCCATTCTTTTTGCTGCTCTGCCTGTAGGTGCAGCAAGCTCTATTTCAAGTCCCTCTGCTTCACACAGCTTTATTATGGCATTTATTATTGTTGTTTTACCTGTACCGGGGCCGCCTGTTATAACAAGTACACCGTTTTCCATAGCCGATTGTATGGCATCTCTCTGCTGTGGTGCAAAGTGTATTTTTTCCACGTTTTCAAGAGCATCTATTTCCTGCTCATAATTGTAAATGCCCTTAAATTCCAAGTCATTAAGCTCGTAAAGCTTTCTGGATACATAGCCCTCTGCATAGTAGAAAAAGTTGAGATAGACATTTGTTTTGTCCTCTTTTCTCTCTATCCACACCTGATTTTCAATGTGCATACCCGTAAGCTCTGTTGATATGATTTCTCCGCTGATCTGCAAAAGCTCTGCTGTCTGGTTTACAACTGCTTCTATGGGCATATAAACATGACCGTTGTTGGCGCCTCCGTTTAATATATACTTAACACCTGCCCTTATTCTGAAAGGGCTGTCTTTTGCTATTCCTACGTTTTCCGCAATTTTGTCTGCAATTTTAAAGCCTATGCCAAATATATCTTCTGCAAGGGCATAAGGGTTTTTTCTTACAATATCTATTGTTTTGTCCTTATAGCGCTTATAAATCCTTATTGCATATGACGGAGTAATGCCGTATTCTCCTAAAAAGAGAAGAGCGTGTCTTTCCTCTGTTTTTTCTCTGTACATTTCTCCTATGGTCATTGCCTTTTCGTTGCTTATACCTCTTATTTCGGCAAGACGTTCAGGCTCATTATCCATTATATTAAGCGTATCCCTGCCAAATTTATTTACAATTTTTTTTGCAATTTTTGGACCGATACCCTTTATAACACCGCTGGCTAAGTAAAGCTCTATGGCACGTTCTGAACGGGGCTCTGTTTTTTCGCACATTTCTATATTAATTTGTTCACCGTAAAAATGATGAGTTACTATTGTACCCGTAACCTTTACACTTTCCCCCTGACTGATTGAAGGGGCATAGCCTACACAGGTAATTTCCTCATCCTCTCTGTCTTTAATTTCTGTTACCGTAAATACGGCATATCCGTTTTCAGCATTATAGAATGTAACCTTTTCCACAATGCCTTCTATAGTTAATGTGCTCATAATATCGTTCCTTTGTGTTTTTATAGCATTAGTATTATTTTATACTTTATTTTAATATATTGCAAGCTAAAATAAAAAGGAATTTGCAAGGACGTGTCTTAAAACCTCTTTAATCAAAATAAATATAAAATTCGATTGATTATTATATAAAAATCTGTTATTATATAGATATAATTGCTTTACTATGTTTGCAGCATAGGCAGAGTGTTAAAATAAATTCTCAAATTTAATTTATTAAGTGAGGTAATTAAAATGAAAAAGCTTGATTTACTTTATGTAGGCAAAGCAAAGAAGGTATTTGCCACAGATGACCCTGCATTATGTGTTTTTGAATACAAGGATGATGCAACAGCATTTAACGGTCTTAAAAAGGGCTCATTTGAGGGCAAGGGTATTATTAACAACCAGATGGCTAACTTTATTTTCAAACTTCTTGAAAAAGAGGGCGTTAAAACTCATTTGGTAGAGGAGCTTTCTCCAAGAGAAACTCTTGTTAAAAAGGTTGATATTATTCCTCTTGAGGTTATTGTAAGAAATATTGCGGCAGGCTCTTTTTCTAAGAGATATGGTGTTAAGGAGGGTACTCCTTTTAAAGCTCCTACTCTTGAATTCAGCTACAAAAATGATGAGCTTGGAGATCCCCTTATTAATGACTATCAGGCTATTGCCTTAGGTATTGTAACTAAGGAGGAAATTGAGGTTATTTCAAATATGGCATTTAAGGTAAATGAATGTCTTAAAAAGATTTTCCTTAATATAGGAATCAAGCTTGTTGATTTTAAGATTGAACTTGGCAAGACTATGGACGGAGAAATTGTACTTGCCGATGAAATCAGTCCTGATACTTGCAGACTTTGGGATGCAGAAACTAATAAGAAATTGGATAAGGACAGATTCAGACAGGACCTTGGCGAATTTGGCGAGGTTTATCACGAGGTTTGGAGAAGACTTACCGAGTTTTATAAATAATTACTGTTGATATATTTTGGAGGAGAAACAAATGGCTAAACTTCACGAAGAATGTGGTGTCTTTGGTATATATGACCCTGAGGGCAATCCTGCTGCCACTACCTATTACGGCTTAGTTGCTTTGCAGCACAGAGGTCAGGAGGGCTGTGGTATAGCTGTAAACAGGGACAGGGATATTTATCATTACAAGGATGTCGGTCTTGTAAATGAAGCTTTTGATGAGGAAAAATTAAGCAAGCTTAAAGGCAGAATGGCTATAGGTCACGTAAGATATTCTACAGCAGGAGGTTCTGCAAGAGAAAATGTACAGCCCCTTGTTTTAAGATATATTAAAGGACAGCTTGCCATAAGCCATAACGGAAATATTACAAACACTGCTGAAATCCGTAAGGAGCTTGAGCAGAATGGCGCTATTTTTCAGACTACTGCCGATACTGAAATAATTGCTTACTTAATAGCAAGAGAGAGAATTACATCAGGCTCTATTGAAAAAGCCGTTAAGAATGCAATGAAGAGATTAAAGGGTGCATTTTCCCTTATTGTAATGAGCCCTAATAAGATGATAGTGGCAAGAGATCCATGGGGATTCAGACCGCTTTCAATAGGTAAAAGGGACAAGGCTATTTTGTTTTCAAGTGAAACCTGTGCCTTTGATGCCATTGATGCGGAATTTGTTAGAGATGTTGAACCCGGTGAAATTATTACCGTTGAAGACGGCGAAATGAGATTTGACACGGAGCTTTGCAATACACAGAAAACAAGTTTATGTATATTTGAACATATTTATTTTGCAAGACCTGACAGTACTATTGCAGGCGAGGTTGTACACGAGTGCAGAAAAAGAGCAGGTGCTTTTCTTGCTATGCAGTCCCCTGTAGATGCCGATATAGTTATAGGTGTGCCTGATTCAGGCTTATCTGCTGCACAGGGCTATTCTGAATACAGCGGTATTCCTATTGATACAGGCTTTATTAAAAACAAGTATATTGCAAGAACATTTATTAAGCCTACTCAGGCTGACAGAGAAATTGCCGTTAAACTTAAACTTAATGTTTTAAAGAGTGCCGTAAAGGGCAAAAGAGTTATTATGGTTGACGACAGTATTGTAAGAGGTACTACAAGCGGCAGAATCGTTAAACTTTTAAGAGATGCGGGAGCTAAAGAGGTTCATGTCAGAATTTCCGCTCCGCCTTTCACATGGCCCTGCTTCTTTGGTACTGATATTCCTAACAGAGATCAGCTTATTGCAAATCAGCACACTGTTGAGGAAACTGCAAAAATTATTGATGCAGACAGTCTTGATTATTTAAGTATTGAAAATCTGCATAAAATTGCACCTAACAGCACATGTACATTTTGTGATGCCTGCTTTACAGGCAAATATGCTGTTGATGTAAACCATTTATTGGATTGAGATTTGGAGGAAAGAATATGAAAAACGAATACGAAAGTCCTCTTAATTCCAGATATGCAAGCAAGGAAATGAAGGAAATCTTTTCTCCTGATATGAAGTTTAAAACTTGGAGAAAACTTTGGATTGCCCTTGCTGAAACTGAAAAAGAGCTTGGACTTGATATTACACAGGAACAGATAGATGAGCTAAAGGCACATAAGGATGAAATTAACTATGATGTTGCAAGAGAGAGAGAAAAGCTTGTGCGTCACGATGTTATGGCTCACGTTTATGCTTACGGTACACAGTGCCCTAAGGCTAAGGGTATTATTCACCTTGGTGCCACAAGCTGCTTTGTAGGTGATAATACTGATGTTATACTTATGGTTGAGGCTATGAAGATTATAAGAAAGAAGGTTCTTTCTGTAATTAACAAGCTTTCTAAGTTTGCTATGGAATACAAGGATATGCCAACTCTTGGCTTTACTCATTTTCAGGCTGCACAGACTACTACCGTAGGTAAGAGAGCTACTCTTTGGATTCAGGACTTAATGATGGACTTGGAACAAATTGATTTTGTTCTTTCAAATGCAAAACTTTTAGGTTCTAAGGGTACTACCGGTACTCAGGCTTCATTTATGGAGCTTTTTGAGGGTGATACGGATAAGGTTAAAAAGCTTGATAATATGATAGCTGAAAAGCTTGGATACAGTGGTGTATTTGCTGTAAGCGGTCAGACTTATACAAGAAAACTTGACTCTATATTCGTAAATGTTTTAAGCGGTATTGCCCAGAGCTGTACTAAGTTTTCAAATGATATGAGATTGTTGCAGCACTTAAAGGAAATGGAAGAGCCTTTTGAAAAGAATCAGATCGGTTCATCAGCTATGGCTTATAAGAGAAATCCTATGAGAAGTGAAAGAATGGCTTCTCTTGCAAGATATATTATGGTAGATGCTTTAAATCCTGCCATTACTGCTGCTACTCAGTGGTTTGAGAGAACTCTTGATGACAGTGCAAATAAGAGAATTGCAATTCCTGAGGCATTTCTTGCCTGTGATGCAATTTTAAATATTTATATTAACGTTTCAGGTGGTCTTGTAGTTTATCCTAAGGTTATTGAAAGACGCCTTATGGAGGAGCTTCCATTTATGGCTACTGAAAACATTATGATGGATGCCGTTAAAAACGGTGGGGACAGACAGGAGCTTCATGAGAGAATAAGAGAGCTTTCCATGGAGGCTGCTGCCGTTGTTAAGCAGCAGGGCGGAAAGAATGACCTTATTGAAAGAATTGCAAAGGAGCCTATGTTTGGTATGAGCCTTGAGGATTTACAAAAGGTCCTTGAGCCAAAGAACTTTGTGGGACGTGCTCCTCAGCAGGTTGAGGAATATATTACAGAGCAGGTACAGCCTGTTCTTGATGAAAATAAGGATAGTCTTATCGACGATGCGGAATTGACTGTCTAAGGAGGTTTTTTATAAATGATTAGAGCTATTGTAGGTGCTAACTGGGGCGATGAAGGTAAGGGTAAAATTACTGATATGTGTGCTGACCAGTCTGATATTGTTGTAAGATACCAGGGCGGTGCCAATGCAGGTCACACTATTATTAATGAATACGGACGCTTTGCCCTGCATCAGCTTCCAAGCGGTGTTTTTCACAAGCATATTACTAATGTTATTGCTAATGGCGTTGCTCTTAATGTGGCCTCTTTAAAGGAAGAAATGCAGACCATTATTGATGCTGGCATTAAGTTTAATCTTCTTATAAGTGATAAGGCACAGGTGCTTATGCCTCACCATGTTTTAATGGATGTATATGAAGAGGAAAGACTTGGCGACAAGAAGTTTGGCTCTACCAAGAGCGGTATTGCACCTTTCTTTTCTGATAAATATTCTAAGGTTGGTGTTCAGGTGTGGGAGCTTTATGATAAGGACTTCCTCCTTGAAAAACTTGAAACAATGTATGACAAGGTGAATGTACAGTTTAAGTACTTATATAATAAAGAACCTATTGATTACAAGGAAGTTTATAATACCCTTTGTGAATATGCTGAGTTTATTAAGCCTTATGTTGCAGATACATCAAAGTTTTTAAGAAATGCAATAAAGGAAGGCAAAAATATACTTTTTGAGGGTCAGCTTGGCTCATTAAAGGATACAGACCATGGTATATATCCTTATGTAACAAGCTCTTCAACTCTTGCAGGCTATGCAGCTGTAGGTGCAGGTGTTCCTCCTTATGCTATTGAAAATATTACCGTAATTACAAAGGCTTATTCATCAGCAGTAGGTGCGGGTCCTTTTGTATCAGAGCTTTTTGGTGAGGAGGCTGACGAGCTTAGAGTACGAGGCGGTGACAAGGGTGAGTTTGGTGCTACAACAGGCAGACCAAGACGAGTAGGCTACTTTGACGCAGTTGCTACAAGATACGGCTGTGAAATTCAGGGCGCAACTGAGGTTTGTATGACCTGTCTTGATGTATTAAGCTATATGGATACACTCTATATATGTACGGGCTATGAGTATGATGGCAAGGTTTATACTGATTTCCTTACTACAGATAAACTTTACAAGGCTAAGCCTGTTTATACAACAATGCCCGGTTGGAAGTGCGATATAAGAGGTATTACCGATTATAATGACCTTCCTAAAGAGGCTAAGGACTATGTTGAGTTTATTGAAAAAGAGCTTGGCGTAAAGATTTCAATGGTAAGTAACGGACCAAAGAGAAATGAAATACTTTACAGATAATTAAAGCTGTAAACACCCTACCGATTATTGCGCAAAATATATTAAAATTTTTGATTAAGGCTTAAAATTTTAGCAATTTTAAATAAAAAAAATCAAATTTAAAATTTGTTGTTGACAATTAAGACTGATGTGCTATAATAGGTATCAGAACAAGGGTGTTTGAATACTGAGTATTCGGACACCCTTTTTATTTTTTTTAATCTTAAGCAGCTTGTGCTGTAGAACAATATTTTAAAAATTGGAAGGAGATTTTTGAAAATGGCAAAGTACACTAAGGAACAAATTATTCAGATTTGTGATGAGCAGGATGTAGAATTTATTAGACTTCAGTTTATTGATGTTTTAGGTATTCCTAAGAATGTAGCAGTTACTCGTTCTCAGTTAGAAAAGGTTCTTGAGGATGGTATGATGTTTGATGGTTCTTCTATTGAAGGTTTCGCAAGAATTGAAGAGTCAGATATGTATTTAAGACCTGATCTTGATACATTTGTTATCTATCCTTGGAGACCACAGAAGGGCAAGGTTGCAAGATTTATTTGTGATGTATATGACAGCAAGAATGAAAATCCTTTTGACGGTGATCCTAGAGGTATTTTAAGAAGACAGATGGCTGAGGCTGAGGCTATGGGCTATACTTTCAATGTTGGTAATGAGTGTGAGTTCTTCTTATTCAAGACTGATGAAGATGGCAGACCAACTACTGATACTAACGATGAGGCAGGTTACTTTGACCTTGACCCAATTGATTTAGGTACTGATGCAAGAAGAGATATTTGCTTAACTCTTGAGCAGATGGGCTTTGAAATTGAGGCTTCTCACCATGAGGTTGCTGAAGGTCAGCACGAAATCGACTTTAAGTATGCTGATGCTTTAACTACTGCTGATAATGTAGTTACTTTCAGATTAGTTGTTAAGACTATGGCTAAGAAGTACGGCTTACATGCAACATTTATTCCAAAGCCAATATTTGGTATCAATGGTTCAGGTATGCATACTAATATGTCTTTATTTAAGGATGGTAAGAATGCTTTCTTTGATCCAACAACTGATTTACAGTTATCTGATACAGCTTACAGCTTTATTGCAGGTGTGTTAAAGCACGTTGCAGGTATTACTGCTGTTACTAACCCTCTTGTAAACTCTTATAAGAGATTAGTTCCTGGTTATGAGGCTCCTTGCTATATTGCTTGGTCAGCATCTAACAGAACTGATATTATCAGAATTCCTGCATCAAGAGGCGCAGGTACAAGAGTTGAGTTAAGAAGTCCGGACCCATCTACTAATCCATACCTTTGCTTAGCTTGTTGCTTGGCAGCAGGTCTTGACGGTATTAAGAATAACTTACCGGCTCCTGAGAGTGTTGATATTAACTTATTCAAGTCTACTCAGGAAGAGAGAGATGCTCTTGGTGTTAAGAGTCTTCCTGGCAACTTATATGAGGCTCTTAAGGTTATGGAAGAAGACGGTCTTGTTAAGGAAGTTCTTGGCGAGCATGCTTATAGAGCATTCTATACTTCTAAGATGGCTGAATGGGATTCATTCAGAATGTTTGTTAGCCAGTGGGAGCTTGACAACTACTTAACAGTATACTAATTTAGGCATATAAATTGGGAGGGTATTCTGCTTTGCAGGATACCCTTTTTTGTAGTTATAAGATCCGATAAGCAGAAATATAATTATCCTGTAGATATTTAAATAAATGCAAATTTTTTGTTGTAAAATAAAAGCATTTATGCTAAAATTATTAAAGCATTAAAAGGGGAAATGATTATGAACAACAATATTTTTATTGCATTTGACAATAGAAAAACTGCTGTTAGTATAGCCAAGATATTAATTGCTAATGGTAATAATGTGGTAGCTATTTCTAAATCATCAACGGAGCTTATGAATTCACTGCACTATTATCCCGGCGGCATTATAATTACAGGCTGTGTTTTTGACGGCATAAGAAATGAGAATATAATTGATGACATTCCGGAGGAATTTAATTTAGTGGTAGTAGGCAGTAAGGTGCAGATTGATGATTTTCCTGACGGCAGAGTGTTTAAACTTTCTATGCCTTTGCAGAAAAACGACTTAATCTGCTCCGTTGAAATGCTTATGACCATGGATACAAAGTATAAGCCTGCCTTACATAAAAATCAGGATGAAGAAAAGGTTATAATAAGAGCTAAAAATCTGCTTATTGATATGTATTCCATGAGTGAGTCACAGGCTCACAGGTATATGCAGAAAAAAAGTATGGATACGGGCAGAAAGCTGATTGATATTGCAAGAATTATATTGGAAGTTTAAGTTGAAAGGGGCTGTTGCATAATAGTTAACTATTTTGCAACAGCCCCATTAATTTTAATTCAAAGTTATTTACTTTTGCTAACGCAAAAGCAATGCTTTCACGAAGTGAAAGTTATGAATGAGGGTAGGTAAAACGATTTAGCGCCCCTTATAGGGGAGCTGTCACAAAGTGACCGAGGCGTTAGCCGAGGTAAGCACCGCAAGTTACGTTACTCAGATAAACACTAATTTATACCCTTTCACATCTAAATCTTATTCTTACATAATCAACATACCATTTTCCATCTTTACAAAGTACATTTCTAAGTCTATTTTCAGCCTCACCAATTATATCATTAATATCATCATTGCTCATACCCTCAAAAGGTGCCATATCAAACATTCTTATCCAGCCCTCAAGACCGCCCTGTTGATAAGTAGGTCTGTCAAAAAGAATTGCATACTTAACCCTTAAACCGGCATTTTCAAGAAGAGGTGCATATTCTCCTATAGTTGGAAAGTAAAAATTTTTAAAATACTTATGACCCTTTTCCTCGAATATATCCTTTAAGGCGGAGTGTACATTTTCAGCACAGCCAAAGCCGCCAAACTCACATACAAATTCCCCTCCCTTTTTAATATTAGATGCAATATTATTTAAAAGCTCCTGCTGTCTGCTCTTATCTATCCAATGAAGAACAGCATTTGAAAAAATGGCATCACAGGGCTCAACATTAAAGTTAAGAGCATTACCCTTAACAAAGTTTATACCCTTATAATTCTCTCTTGCAGCCTTAAGCATATCTTCTGAATCATCAATTCCGGTTACATTATAACCTTTTTCTTTAAGCTTAACAGTAAGCCTGCCATTGCCGCATCCAAGGTCAATAACTCTGCTGCCCTTTGGTGACTGCAAAAGCTCCATAACATCCTCACCATATTTATGTACAAACTGAAAATCAGCGGAATATCTGTCAGCATCCCAATTAATATTCATATTATCACTCCTTTATAAATAAAACTAAAAAGGACGCATACACGTCCTTTTTAATAAATTACTTATTTACTCTGCCTAAGTATTCACCTGTAGCAGTATCAACCTTAATAATCTCGCCCTGATTAATGAATAATGGTACATTAACAGTGGCACCTGTTTCAACAGTAGCAGGCTTAGTAGCGCCTGTAGCAGTATCACCCTTAAAACCTGGTTCAGTATCAGTTACCTCAAGCTCAACAGCAATAGGTGGTTCAATACCAAATACCTTACCCTGGTAGCTAAGCACCTTAACAGCCTCATTTTCCTTAACAAACTTAAGAGTGTCCCCAACTTCACTTGCAGGAATAGGAATCTGGTCATAAGTTTCAACATCCATAAAGTAGTAAAGCTCACCATCATTATAAAGATAAGACATATCCTTTCTGTCAATATGAGCCTTTGGCATTTTTTCTGTTGGTCTGAAAGTCTTTTCAACAACAGCACCGGATACAAGATTCTTTAACTTAGTTCTAACGAAAGCTGCACCCTTACCCGGTTTAACATGCTGGAATTCAATAATCTGGTAAATATTACCCTCATATTCCATAGTAACACCGTTTCTAAATTCACCGGCAGAAATCATAAAAAGTTCCTCCTTAATTGTCATTAACATAATTATATATTCTATAATACCCTATATTTAGAAAAAAAGCAATATATATTTTTGTTTTTTAACATATTTGTCATACAGGTCTGTAATTTTGTTGTAACATTTGTAATCTAAGTGTAATAATGTTCGATATTTTCTCGAAAATATGACATTTTGTGGAAAACTTTACTTTGTCCACACGAAAATATGTTTTGTTTTTGTGGATAAGTGGGATAACTTTGTGAATTACTGCTGTGATACAAGCTTTTCTCCTAATTTTACTATATCACCAGCACCCATAGTTATCAACATATCCTGTGGATTACAGTTGTTAATAATATAATTTTCGGCATTTTCAAATGTTCCGCAGTACTCTACATCTCCGCCATGTTCGACAATCTTTTGTGCCAAATCCTTGCTGCTGACAAGACCGGTGTCCTTTTCTCTTGAGGCATATATGTCCACAAGCACAACCTTATCAGCCTTTGAAAGGACTTTTGCAAAGTCGTCTAAAAGTTCGTATGTCCTTGTGTAGGTATGAGGCTGAAAAACTATGCAAAGCCTTCCAATATCATTTGACCTTGCGCTGTTTATTGTAGCTGCAATTTCCGTAGGATGATGAGCATAATCATCTATTACCTGAACGCCGTTAAAGCTGCCCTTGTACTGAAAACGTCTGTCTGTGCCGTGGTAGTTGTCAATACCCTTAACAATGGTATCAACAGGAATACCATACCTATAACAAAGAGCAAAAGCTGAAAGTGAGTTGTACACATTATGCTCTCCCGGTATTGAAAGACTTACTTTGGCAATTTCTCTGCCTTTGTAATTCGCTTTATAAGTACCGTGTCCCATTGAATTATATCTTATATTTGTTGCATACCAATCGGCACTGTTGTCAATACCATAGGTTTCATAAGGGCACTTAATACCGTCTACAACCTCATAAAATCTTGGAATTTCATTATTAATAATTAAAAAACCGTTTTCAGGCACTCTCTTTGCAAACTTATTAAAGGACTTATAAATATTATCCAAATTTTTGAAATAATCTATATGGTCCTTATCCACATTTAAAATTATGGCTGAATGAGGATTAAACTTCAAAAAGCTGTCACAATATTCACAGGTTTCAAGTACAAAATAATCATCGCTGCCTATTCTGTAGTTGCCTCCGATACTTGGCAGCATTCCGCCTATTGATACTGTAGGCTCTGCATTTGCCCCAAGCAGAATTTCTGTAACAAGTGATGATGTTGTGGTCTTACCGTGAGTGCCTGCAACTGAAATAGGGTGCTTATATTCAAGCATAAGCATACCCACAAGCTCTGCTCTGTCTATAACAACAGCCTTAGATGCTCTTGCTGCCTTCAGCTCAGGGTTATCCTCATTAACTGCTGCCGTGTAAACTACAAGCTCAATGTCATCGGTAATGTTTTCTGCCCTCTGACCTATTGCCACCTTAATACCCTTTTCAACAAGACTGTCCGTAACTGCTGACTGAACACCGTCAGAGCCGCTTATTTTCTTGCCCTTGTGCAAAAGTATTTCTGCAAGGCTTGACATACTTATACCGCCTATGCCTATAAAATGAATTTTGTTAAAATCCTTTAATAACATTAAAATCTATCCCCTTAAATTAAATTATTTTACCTGATCGAAAAAGTCCTGTGCAAGTGCTGCCATATCATCGTAAGTATAGTTTCTTGCAATAGATTCAAGTGTATAGCCTATACCGTCACTGTACCACATAAGCTGCTGCATTGGCAAAATTTCAGAAAGAGAATTACCCTCTCTTACAACAACATTGCCTGCCTCCTGGGCTTTTTTAATATATTCCGGAAGATCAGAGCTGTCTGTTGTATAATAAAGACTTCTGTCATTATATACAACATTTACATCTCCAACAGTGCCGTTTTGTGCCTTTGCCTTAGGCAGCATTTCATTGTACTCTGCTTCTGTCATTGCCTTTGCTGTTATTGAAAGTCTTTCGCCGTTAGTAACAGCATTTGCAAGATAATTATATTTAATACCATTATCGGTAATTTCATAATTATTTAAATTAAATTGCTGATTAAGTTTACTTGTCTGTATTACATTTTCAAGCCCAAGTTCATTAAGCTCCCTCTTTGAAGGCAAATCTCCTTCTTCAATTTCTGAAATTTCTGCCTCTGTATTAATATGGTACTCAACATTACTGCCGCCGTTTTCGGTTTCAACTGTTTCAGCATCATCCGGCTTATTGTTATTTGCAGCAATAAATATTGCAGTTAAAATAATTACAGCCATTAAAATGCCTATAATTATGTAAACTATTTTATTAAAATTTAATTTTTCTTTCATAATATATTTTTTCCTTTCCCTGTAAATATATATATTAGTATACCACAAACTGTCAAGGTTGAAAATACCAAAGTAGCTTTTTTGTACTATAAAATTTGAAATAACATAAAATAATAAAAGAGAGGAGAATGATAAATGGAAAGCTGCATAATAAGAAATAACGAGGCAATATATGCCATATACAAAGAAAAAAGCACCATTCGTATAAGAAAAAGAAATGAAGATAAGTGGAATGAGGCAATAATAACGGCTAAAAACACTATAGGAGGTTTTTCGGTAATGGGCAGCCCTGATGGAGAACCTGCCATACTTTATCAGGACAGCAAAGGCAATTTAATGGCAGCAAGAGGTGACAGACCCCACAGAATGGTTCTTAGGAATACATCTGAAAATGCTTCCCCTCTGCATATCAGAGGCATATTAAGAGAAAACACAATACAGCTTTTTTATAACAGAGATTATATTAGTGAAAGCTATATTACGGAGCAGCACAGAAGAGAGGACGGAAGCTGGTCAAAGGCAATTCCTCTTGACAAATACATATCAAATGGAAATTTAACGAAACTTGTATGTATGGGAGATAATTACATACTGTTTTATTCCAAAAATGTGCCTGAACAACAAATAGGCTACAGAGAAATAGGCAGATACTCTATAGGCGAATTTAAAATGCTTTATTCAACAGGCTATAAAATTCTTGATTACTCAATTGCTTTAACCTGTGATGAAATCCATTTTTGTGCTGTTGTGCTCACTAACAGAGGAAACAGGCTGATATATATTAAAAAAGATGGAAACGGCATTTCAAAAGCAAAAATTCTTTATGAGGGCTTTGCAAAAGGCTGCCATATTTCAATAGAAAACAGTAAAATAGTAATTGTGTTTTCCACTATATCAGGAAATAACAGAATAATGTCCTATGATATGGGTAATACATTCAGGAGAACGGAAAGTATTGAACAGTTTGTGTTTAATAAAACCCTGTTTTATGACTATATTAAACAAAGCTCTGACAACTTTGTTGCATCAGAGCTTATAACTGATGTTAATTTTCCCTATGAGGTCAGGTATTGTCCATTTATAAATAACAGCTTTAATGAAGTTGAAAAATTGAAAAGGGAAATTGAAAGGCTTAAAAGAGTTGCAAAGGGATAGGTGAATCAATATAATAAAAGACAATGCCCGATTTTAGTTTATATTGCATAACTATCTGAACAAAGTGCCTCTATTAAAAAAGATTTGACAGCACAAGAAATTTATGCTATCATTAAATTACAAGAGGGAGCAATTATAGTTGCCTTTCCCTTTAGATGGTTTATTTAACTTAACCGTCCTATGGTTCAGATAGGGCGGTTATTTCTTTGTTATAGAAACAATTATTATAGTTACAAGTAATGTAAAAATAATTATGTATTCCATAAGAACACCCCCTTTCTATAAGGGAGTGGAAAGAACAACCAACCTTATCCCCTCTTGCTCACAAACCTTATACAATATTTATTGTATTTTGTAAAATGTTTTTCCATTAAATCTAATAACATCAAAGGAGAACCACAATGAAATTCACACCCGACAATCTAAAGCTATATGCCATAACAGACCGTCAATGGCTAAAATCAAAAAGCATTTCACAGGCAGTTGAGGAGGCAATAAAGGGCGGAGCTACAATTATACAAATAAGAGAAAAAGATACTCCTTACTCTGAATTTAAAGAAATTGCCCTTGACATTAAAAAAATTACGGACAAATATAATATACCTCTTATTATAAATGATAATGTAGAACTTTGCAAAGAAATTGACGCTGACGGTGTACACGTTGGCGCTGATGATATGTCTGTTAAAAATGCCCGCAAAATACTTGGCAATAATAAAATAGTCGGAGGTACTGCAAGAACACTGGAAAGAGCCATTAAGGCATATAATGAAGGTGCGGACTATCTTGGTATAGGTGCAGTATTTAACACCACTACAAAAGAGGGTACCACCCATATGACAAGAGAGCTTGCGCAAAGTATAAATGCAGCCGTCAGTATTCCAACAGTTGCAATAGGCGGCATCAATGAAGAAAATGCTCATCTTCTCTATGACTATGGGGTAAGTGGTATAGCTGTAGTGTCTGCCATATTTGCACAGGAGGATATTGCAGCTGCCTGTCAAAGACTTATTAAAGAAGTAAATAAATTTAATGCATAAAAATAAACCTCTCTGAATATCTTAATTATAAAAAGATAATTGGGAGGTTTTTTTATGTTCAAATCTAAAGGTTCACCTGTTTTTGCTTTGTTTAAGGGTATAATAATAAGCTACATAATTACAATGGCTGTATTTATTATATTTGCTCTGCTGATTACATACACAGATATAAACGAAAAACATATTGGTACAGTAATAAAGGTTACTACAGCTATTGTATGTATATTAAGCGGACTTATTACAGCAGGGTCAGCAAGGAAAGGCGGTCTTATTTGGGGTATAATTTCAGGAATAAGCTATGTAGCCATAATGTGCATTTTAGGCTTTGCCTTAATACCTGATTACTCCTTTACATCTAAAATTATAGTAAGCCTTATGCTTGCCATAGCAGGAGGCGGATTAGGCGGAGTAATAGGAATAAACTTAAAATAAAAACATAGAGGGGTTGTCCCTCTATGTTAAATAAGCCCGACACTTTTGAATAAAACTATCATCGAAAACACTGTAATAATTGATGCCACATTACACCATATTACAAGCTGTCTGGCAAGCTCACCGTGGTTATGCATACTTTCAGCCATAATAGCAGAGCTCACGGCAACAGGAGAACCGTAAAATGCAATAAGTGCAGGAAAATCTGCCTTTGTCAAAGGGAAAAATCCTGTTTTTGCTATAAGCAAAATTGCAGTAAGACATATTGCCGGTACAATAATAAGACGCCAAAGTACACCAAGAGTAATATCCATTGCAAGCTCCTTAATGGCAGACATCTTAAATCTTCCGCCCAATACAAGAAGCGCAATAGGTGATGCCATAGAACCTACATCCTTAATGGTTTCATAAAGGAATGGAATATCATCTTTAATTGTAAAAGGTACATAGCTCCTTAAAACAAGGCACACCAAGGCACAGCCCACACCTATTATAAGTGGGTTCTTGCATATGGATTTAAAAATATCCAAAGCCGATGTTTTTTTGCCGCTGTTGTCATAGCTGAAAATAGAAAGCACAACTACAGCAAGAATATTAAATGTGGGAATACCTATAGCAGAAACAACAGCTGCCGTAGCAAGAGCTGCCTCACCGCCCATTGCCTTAGCCAAAGGAATACCTATAATAGCATAATTAGAACGGAAAGCACACTGTATAAGCACGCCTCTTTTACCGCTGTCCTTAGTATAAACCATAAAGAACAGAGCAGCCAGACCGCAGGCTGCAACTACAAGAAGCGCCGCAGTAAGCACCAGTTTCCAGTTAATATCTGAAATACTTTCGATATTGTAAACACTGTAAAAAAGATAGACAGGAATAGCCACATTAAAAGCAAGTTTATTGGCATTTACAAAAAAGCTTTCAGGCAAAAGCTCTATCTTCTGCAAAAAATAGCCAAGAAAAATGACTAAAATAATAGGCATTACTGCATTAATTGAAAAAATAAGCGTAGACATTATAAATCATACTCCTTTATTTTGTTTCCATCAAAATCCTTAATTGTAAATTTGCCGTCTTCATAAATCATATAGCTGTGTTTATTGCCGTTTTTAGGTATTGACACAGAGCCGGGATTAATATAAACATAGCCTTCAGGCTGTTCTTCCATTGCCTGAATATGGGTATGACCGTGAATAAGAAGGTCCCCCTTTTTAAGCATTGGAGGATTAGATATATTAAAGTTGTGACCGTGTGTAATAAACCACATTCTGCCCTCAACAAACATAAGGGCATACTCTGCCATAACAGGAAATTCCAAAACCATTTGGTCAACTTCTGCTTCGCAGTTGCCTCTAACAGCAACAATTTCAGCCTTGATGCTGTTTAAAAGTGCAATAACAGCCTTTGGATTATAGTCCCTTGGCAAGTCATTTCTTGGACCGTGATACAATAAATCTCCAAGTAAAATAAGTTTTTCGGCATTTTCCGCCTTATATGCTTCAACAGTTTTTTCAGCATAATAAAAAGAGCCGTGAATATCTGATGCAAACATTAGTTTCATAAAAATTCTCCTTATTAGTTATTTCCTTATTACTTACAATAATTTTAACAAAAAAAAGCAGAGGTGTAAATATGAAAATAAGCAAAATAATTATTATAGCACTTTT
>CABVEG010000005.1 GCA_902497185.1 uncultured Eubacteriales bacterium
AGTGATCTTTTTTATTTTGGATATTATTGGTATTATGAGCTTCCACGCTTTTAACAACACTAATCATTTCAGCTTTTTCTATTCCTGTTATGCTGGTCACAGAATAGGTTTTATCATCATCTGTCCAAACCACATTATTATATAAATCCCCATTCCCCTTAAATGTCCTGTCAATATTATCAATATTTAACGTTTCAATATTTTCATAACTGTTATAATCACCGCTTATATCATCAGCTCCCTTTCCCGTTCTGTAGCACAGGGTATCTGTTTTATTTTCATAATTTATTTCAGCAGTCTCACCAAACAGAACCGACATATTGCTTATTTCATAGCCATTTGGAACATAGTTCGGCACTTTTATTTCATATCCAAGCTGCTCTTCAATATCGTCTATAGAAGAAATTTCATTTTCCCCTGCATATGAGCCTAAACTCTCATAACACAAATCCTCTGATTGGGAATATTCATTTTCAGATAAAGAAGTATCAGGTGCTGTTGCTAAAGGAGCATCCTGTGTTTTTTCAGCTTCACTTTCAACACTTTTCTTATTATCAGCAGCAGCTACTAAAGGGGCGTCCTGTGTTTTTTCAGCTTCATTTTCTACACTTTCCTTATTATCGGCAGCAGAAATTGAATTTGTAGCTCCAACTTTGTTTGAATATACATCAGCTTTTTTTGCAGTAGTGCTGTTTTCATCAATTTTCTTATTATTTTCATTTTTATTGTCAGGAGTTTTAACAGCAGGCGGAACATCACTATTAACAGTATTTGAATTTTGAGTTGGCACATTGGCAATCATATCAACAGGTGTATTATAATAACTTTTTACGGCACGATATGACACTACACTAAACACCAAACATGCCGCAAGTCCGGCAGCTTTCTTAAAATATATTTTTTTATATCTGTTATTTTTATTATATGATTTTATGTCAGAAGTATTTTGTATGATTTTTGTCTTTAATTCATCAGATAATTCTATTTTATCCATAGCTTTTTTATAGCTGTTACTCAAAATCATAAGCCTCCTTTAATACAGATTTTAATTTCTCTCTTCCTCTATGAAGTAAGGAACGCACAGTTACTTGATTCTTATTAATAAGCTGTGCTATTTCAGGCGTTGAATATTCCTCATAATAATAAAGATGAATAACTACTCTATACTTTTGCGGCAGAGCCATCACAGCTTTTAAAACATCCGAGTCCTCATTATATTTATCAAAGCTTGCTATTTCATTTGCATCATCAATAGAGCCAACATTTTTATTCCAAAACAATTTCAGCTTATTCTTACACATATTTATGGTTGTTCTGATGATCCATGATTTCTCATGGGTTTCATCATTAAATTCAGGCATTTTCTCTACTATTTTCAAAAAAACATCCTGTACTGTATCCTCGGCATCTTCCATATTTTTTAAATAAGCATAAGAAAGGCGCAATATCATATTACCATATTTGTTAACCAACATACATATATCATCATTAGTGTATGTCAAACAAATCCCTCCTTGCAAATATTTTTATGCAGAATAAGCCGCAGTTTCCTGCGGCCTACAAAGGTTGTTTATTTAATATTCTCAATAATTTTTATAATTTGGGTTTCATCTAATTCAACATCAGTAAAAATGGAAAATGTATATTTGCTGTCTGTCCATACAGCATTTCTTATTTTATCATTTCCGTGAATTTGAGCAGTTATATCACCAATTTTAGCATCCTTATTTATTTTATATATATTGTAATCGCCGCTTATATCCTCACTGCCAACAGCCATTCTGTAATAAATACTGTTATCTATGTCATTTGTATATATAATCTGCAAAAAATCACTGCCTGTAGATGTTATTTCCTTCATCTCATAGCCATCAGGAATATATGAGGGAATAACAGGTTCAAAATCCAATACTTTTTTCACGGACTCCATATCCTCATAGGGAATAAAAGGATTTGGTATTTCCTCTTTTTCCGTTTCAGGATTTATGTAAACATTATTTCCATCATACTCAACTGTGCAAAAAAGGATTTCAAACAAATCCGTCGGTACATAAGCAACATCATTTATAATTTCAGGTGCCGCACCAAGACTTGTAGGTGCTGACATTCCTATTGCAGTAGAACTAGCCATATAATAGCTGTCATTGCCAATATAAACAGTTGTATTAATGCTGCCGTTATCAAGTTTAGCACTTTTATTATCTTTGTTCCACTCAACATCAAATGAAAGCGCCTCTGCTGTTTTTCTAAGAGGCACCATTATATTGCCTCCTTTTTTACTTACGTAAATTTCAGATTCTCCCAGCAATAGGCTATTATTATTTACCGAAACAGTGTATTTCACATCATCATAAGTTGAAACAATACATTTAACATTATCATCGGCTGAAACAGACAACAGCATAGAAGCAGACAAAACTCCTCCTAAAATTATGCTTAAAATTTTCTTTTTCATAATAAAATCTCCTTGTGAATTAAATTTTTGTGATAACTTTTTTATCCCTTCACTTATAAAACAATTCACAAGAATAAAAGGTTGCACTTTTTTGAAAAAAAATTATTTTTTTTGCTGTTCGCTCTGTTATTTTACAACTCTTACACCAAGAACACCGTCAACAGCCTCAACCTTAGCTGTGTCAGCACTCTTAACATCAGCAATAGTATAGCCATAATTACCTCTTGTCTTAGCATTGAACTGGCAGGCACCGCTTATAGCATTCTTAACATCATCCATAGCATCAGCCTTTGAAAGAACACAAATTCTCTCACAGCCCTCAACCATAGGAGCAGAAACAGCAGGATAATTTACAGAATTAACAATGTTACCCTTTTCAAGGTATTCCATCATTTCCTCAGCAGCCATAGCAGCACAGTTATCCTCAGCCTCCGGAGTAGATGCGCCTAAATGAGGAAGAGTAATAATACCCTCAACACCTACAGTATTTTCATTAGGGAAATCTGTTGCATAGTAGCTTACCTTACCGCTTTCAAGACCTGCCTTAACAGCGTCAGCATCCACAAGCTCATTTCTTGCAAAGTTAAGAATTCTTACGCCATCTTTACACTTAGCAAGACTTTCAGCATTGATCATATTAGTAGTTTCAGGAGTTGCAGGAACGTGAACCGTAATGTAATCAGACGCTGCATAAATATCATCAAGATTAGAAGTAAACTTAACTCTGCTGTCAAGAGCAAGTGCATTCTTAATTGAAAAATATGGATCATAGCCAATAACATCCATACCTAAAGCTACAGCAGCATTTGCAACAAGAACACCAATGGCACCAAGACCAACAACACCTAAAGTCTTACCCATAATTTCAGGACCGGCAAAGTTTGACTTACCCTTTTCAACCTTAGCAGCAATGCCCTCTTCTCCTGCCAAGCTCTGTGCCCACTTATAAGCACCTGTAATATTTCTGCTTGTTAATAAAAGACCTGTTAAAACAAGCTCCTTAACAGCATTTGCATTAGCTCCCGGAGTATTGAAAACAACAATACCCTTATCAGCACACTTATCAAGAGGAATATTGTTAACACCTGCACCACATCTGGCAACAGCCTTTAAGCTGTCAGGAAGCTCCATATCGTGCATCTTAAAGCTTCTTAATAAAATAGCATCGGGATTAGCCATTTCATCAGCCACATTATAGTTATCGGTAAGCTTTGCAAGACCTACCTTAGAAATTTTATTTAAAGTCAATACATTATACATTTTTATCACCTTTCATTTTATCATTTAAACAAGGTCGACTGTTTAAGCCGACCTTATATTACATAATCATTACTTGTTTTCTGTTTCAAACTTCTTCATAAACTCAACAAGAGCCTTAACACCCTCAACAGGCATAGCATTATAAATACTTGCTCTCATACCGCCTACAGTTCTGTGACCCTTTAAGTTGACAAGACCGTTAGCAGTTGCCTCCTTAACAAACTTAGCATTAAGGTCATCATCATCAGTTACAAAAGGTACATTCATTAAACTTCTGTCCTTAGGAACAACAGTGCCTCTAAACATCATTGAGTTGTCAAGGAAGTCATAAAGAATAGCAGCCTTTTCTTCATTGACCTTCTGCATCTGAGCTACACCGCCCATTTTCTTTAACCACTTAAATACAAGACCTGCTACGTAAATAGCATAGCAAGGAGGAGTATTATAAAGTGAATCCTTTTCAGCGTGAATTTTGTAATCAAGCATAGTTGGGCAGTCAGCCTTTGCATTGCCGATCAAGTCATCTCTCATTGCCACCACAGTAACACCGGCAGGACCAATATTCTTCTGAGCACCTGCAAATACAAGACCAAACTTAGTAATATCAATTTCCTCTGACATAATCATACTGGAAAGGTCAGCTACAAGAGGAACATTGCCTGTATCAGGTAACTCAGTATATCTTGTACCGTAAATAGTATTATTATATGTAATATAGAAATAGTCAGCATCAGGATTAAACTTGGACTTATCCAAAGCAGGAATATAGTTAAACACCTTATCCTCTGAGGAAGCTACCACATTAACTGTACCAAACTTCTTAGCCTCCTGCATAGCCTTCTTAGACCACTGTCCTGTGTTTACCAAATCGCAGGTACCCTTAACCATAAGGTTTAAAGGAATCATAGCAAACTGAGTCGAACCGCCGCCCTGTAAAAACATTACTTTGTAATTATCAGGTATGTGCATAAGCTCTCTTAAATCTGCCTCAGCCTCTTTAATAATATCGTCAAACCACTTGGAACGATGACTCATCTCCATAACTGACATACCTGAACCATTATAGTTAAGCATATCCTTCTGAGCCTGCTCAAGCACCTCAATAGGCAACATTGACGGACCTGCTGAGAAATTGTAAACTCTTTCCATTTCTTTCATCCTCCAATAAAAATTAAAACAGCTATTAAAAAATAACTTAATAATTATTATAATACAAAATACCTTAAAATGTCAATAGTAAATTCCACAAATCAAGGACAAATGTTTTTGTGACAAAATACTTTTATGCAATTTTTATTTTTGGCTGCATATAATTAATACAAAAAAGGAGTTTGCTATGGACAGACAATACCAACTAAGCAATGTTACAAAACAATACCTAACTGAATTTCATCATATTCTTGATAAAATGATTAGGGATATGACAGATGCAAAGCTTACTTACAGCATATCCCACAACTTTATTGTGCAAATGATACCTCATCACAGAGCAGCCATTGAAATGTCAGAAAACATACTTAAATACACAACAAATTTACAGCTTCAATATATTGCCGAAAGCATAATAAGAGAACAGACAAAAAGTATAGAAAATATGGAAGAAATTATAAATAAATGCAGCGAGCTTATTAATTCCGACGGTGACGTATATTTATATCAAAAAAGGGTTGAAAATATACTTACAACAATGTTTTCGGGGATGGAAAATGCTTATACGACAAATGATGTTAATTGCGACTTTATGAGAGAAATGATACCTCATCACAGAGGTGCTGTTGAAATGTCAAAGAATGCACTTCAATATAATATCTGTCCCGATTTAAAGCCTGTTTTATATGCTATTATTTCCTCTCAGGAAAGGGGAATTGCCGAAATGCAAAGACTTTTAAGACGTATTGGGTGCTAAAATAAAAAAATAAGGGGGCTGCTGCAAAATGAATAATTTTCCGTTCATTTTACAACAGCCCCTTGTTTTATTTTCCAAATATTTTATTTTTTATTACCACAAGCATAAAAAGTGGCAGCTGCATCATTCTGCCTATTCTTGATGGCTGTTTCATAAGTCTGTAGAACCACTCAATATTATGGTCAATAAAAAATTTAGGTGCTCTTGGTACATTTCCGCACCAACCGTCAAAACTGCCGCCTACACCTGCCGCCGCCTTAATATTAAGCTCTCTAATATGGTCATAAATCCACTTTTCCTGCTTAGGAAAGCCTATGCCAACAAGGAGTAGATCAGGCTTAAGCCTATTTATTTCAGCTATAATTTCCTTTTCTCTTTCCTTGTCAAAATAGCCGTTTGCAGTTCCTACAACCTTTAACCCTGGAAATCTTTCTTCAATAGCTGCCTTTGCCCTGTCAGCAATTCCCGGAGCACCTCCAAAGAAATATGCAGTCTTTCCCATATCTTTCATTTTGTCAAATACACCAAGCATAAGGTCATAGCCTGCTACTCTCTCCTTAATAGGATTTTGAGTAAATTTAGAGCCGTATACAATACCTATGCCATCAGGCACATTCATTGTGCTTGAATTAAGTATTTCCATAAACTCCTTATTTTTTCTTGCTTCCATAACCATTTCAGGATTAGGTGTAAATATCATTGATTTTCCGTTGCCGTTAAGATAGGAAACAACCCTGTCAACTGCCTCTGACGGACTTATGTTAGTAAAGGGTACTCCCAATATTCTGCATATACTCATAGTCTACCTCTAAAAATAATTTACACTTACTTTATTGTATATCCGCCTTTAACCAAAAACCATGCTGCCTCAGTTACCTTAAAGCCTCTGCCGTCAGCTCTTGGAATAATGGTAAGGTGATTTAATGCTGCACTATGACCGTTATAAAGCGCCTGACCTGTTGTAGCATCAGTAATACCCTCACTGCCGCTTATTACAACACTTGCCTTACCTGCTCTTAAAATCATTTCAGTACCCTCCTCACCTATAATAGTCTTGCCTACGGCAACACTAACAGGTGTAAATGTGGCACCTGATGAAACAGTACCTGATGAACTACCTGAACCGATTTTAGCCATAACCTGTTCAATCTTATCATCAACATAGCTTTTAGACACAAGAGGGTCTGACTGTGAGCCTGCGTCAGCACCGTAAACGCTGCCCATAACCATAACAACACTTGCAGCTATGCTTAAAAATGCAATTAAAAATCTTTTCATTTTCTTTTTCTCTCCTTTTCTTTTCTGATAATATCAAGCTGCTGAGAAAGAAGAACATCGTTTTCGTCAGCCTTGCTCAACATAATATCAGCCTTACTCTTTAAAACACTCTTGTACTTATTCATATTTTCAAAAATATCAAGGGTAACAGCCGTTATTCGGTCACTGTCAAGCTTTTCACTCCTTACATCTCCACCTTCAGGCATATCAAGCTCCTTTAAGTAATACTCAATCTTAGGGTCATAAATAATACCTACCATAGGAATGTTCTTAACAGCGGCAAAAATCAATGTATGAAGTCGCATACTTACCATAACATCAACTCTGCCTACAATACCCATCATTTCAGAAGGTGTATAACGATTTGTAAGAACATAGGACTTGTTTTTCATCATAGACGAAACCTTTTTGCTGACTGCAATGTCTTTTGGATACTGCATAGGAATAAAAATAATTTCCTTTCCCGTATCTGCAATGTTATCACATGCCTTTGCCAACTTTGATATATAGTCCTCACCGTATTTAGCCTTGGACCACGCTCTTACGGATACGCCTATCCTTGCCTTGCCTCTGTCCTCAAAGCCCTCTTTTTCAAGAAGTTTTTCAGCATCATCACTGCTTATGCTTTCAAGTTTAAAGGCAGCATCGGCAGTAACACTTACATTAGGATTACTTACACCTATGCTTCTTAAATCCGCCTCTGAAAGTTTTTCCCTTAAAGTAATAACATCTACGGTATTAATTACGGTACTTACCAGCTTTTGATTAAATCCGCCTGTTACCGGACCTATACCGTTAGCATAAAGCATTACTCTCTTATGCAAAAGTTTTGCAATCTTTATTATGGCTAAATAGTAAAGTAGTGAACGGGTACTTGTCCCATTTTGCAAAAGAGTACCTCCGCCGCTTAGTATAATGTCACTGTGTCCTATAGCAGACAACACCTGAAAAACATTAAAACGCTGAACAGACTTAATACCATATTCATTTTTAGTAAATTCAGGATTATGGCTAAGGGCAGTAATTTCAACATCCTTGGCAAGACCTCTTATATTAGTTGTCATAGCCTTTAATATTGCCTCATCACCGCAGTTACCAAAGCCATGATAGCCTGCTATTAACAGATTAATCATAACACAATTCCTCCCAATATTCATTGGAAATTTTATTCATTCTCTCTTTTTGACTGATAGTACCATATATTCATAACAACAGCCACAAACATCCAAAATAAACTTGTCATCATTGGTACTTCAAACACATTTTCAACAAAGTTATGGGCAATTACTCCGCAAAGCCCTGCAACAATACCTGTTGAAAGCTCCTTTGAAACCTTAGTTGATGAAATCTTAATTGTTCTGAAACCATTTACAATAACACTGTAAATAAGAACGGCAAAGGCTGAAAAGCCTACAATGCCTGACTCAACAGCAGTTTTAAGCATATAGTTATCCATATAGAAGGTGTCAACAAGTTCAGCATTTACAAGAAGCCTAAGCTCGTGATTAATGGCAACAGCTCCGCCGAAATGACCTAAGCCTACACCAAAAATAGGATTATTTGCAAATATTTCAAGACCCGTAAGCCATCTTACAAGACGACCGCCTCTTAATGAGGACTCAATATATTCAGGACTTAACATATAGCTAATACGGTTTCCCACACTTGGCACAGCCACTACCACAAGCACTGCACCTATAATACATGGAATAATAAGTCTTTTATCCTTTAAAAGCACATAAATACCTATTGCAAGAGCAAAGCCTATCCACGCACCTCTTGATGAAGTAAACACAAGGCTTGCCATCATACAAAGAGCAATAAAGGCAAATATTGCCTTTCCTCTTTTATTTTCATTAATAACAGCAAGAGAAATTGCCATAGGTGATGCAAGAGCAAGAAGTGAACCAAAAATATTTGGACTGGTAAATATGGAATAAACTCTTGTTCTGACACCTGCTTCATTTTGGTCAACCCAGCCTGCCGGCATTTCAACACCTATAATATACTGATAAATGCCATGGAGTGCAAGAAGTCCTACTACGATTACAAAAAATGTTGTAACTGTCTTTGCATTCTTTTCTCCTCTTAATATCTGAATAACAACAAAGTACCAAAGCATATATTGAACAATGGCTCTGAATCCCTCAAGGGCAATGCTGAAATCAGGCGAATTAAGTATAAGACACAAAAGCATAGCGCTTATAAATATAAACAGGGGTACATCCATAGGAGAGGTTTTAAAGCCATCGTCCTTACGATTTGCAATCCATTTAAAAATCCAAAGCATAACAAGCAGTATAAGAAAAAGCTCGTCCCATACACTGCCAAGAATACCGCCAAAGGCTCTTAAAATGGCATCTATAACACCGAAAGCCGCAAGTATAAATACAGCTACCTCATACCTTGTAAGTACTACGGCAACGCCTGCCACAACTGCCACAAGGGCAAGAGCCGCAACAGGACCTAATGTAGTACAGCCTAAGCCAAGAAGCAAACCACCAACTATCTGATTAAATCAAAAAAACCTTTAACTGCCCTGAAAACAAAGCTGTTTTTAAAAACAGCCTGACAGGAGGCAATTAATACTAACACAAAGCCCAAAACAAACACTGCCCAGCATACAGCCATATTAAAAGCCGATACACTGCCTGCAAAAATCATAGAAATAATACTTCCTATAGGAATACTCATAAAAAGCAAACCAAAGCCGTAAAGTTTTTTGCTGACATTGGCTTTCATTATTCCATTAACCTCAGCAGAAACAACACTGCCCTTAAATAAAGCAGTAAAAAGCCTGTTAATAAATCCGAAAAGTCTGTCAAAAAGACCTGCTATTGCCATTATAATTTTATAAACAACACTGTAACGGTAATAAGGCTTTTTATTTGCATAGTGTGAAAGAACAGAGTAGGTTTTGCTGTTCTTAAAGCATATACCAACAGCAGAAACAACATTTTTAAGTCTGCTGTTTTCATAGGCATTTAAAAATGCCTTTACTGTATTTGTTATGGCTGTGATTATAAGACTTCCTTTAAAAACATTAGTCAAGCTCATAATAAACACCTCTAATCAGGTAACAGATAATCATACTATTATTCATTATCAATTACTCATCCTTAAATTCAATACCTCTTATCTTAGCATTAGCCTCAACTGTCTGTGTCTTAACAATATAGCTGAAACCAACTCTTGCTTCCTGACCGCCGACCTTAATTGTAATGTTTGAAGGGTCAATCTTTTCCTTAATTACAACTGTAACATCCTTCCAAAGAGGGTGCTCACTGTAAACAGCCTTACCTTCTGAATTAACACCGATATAAGCAGCAGGCTGAACATCAACAGACACGATTTCAGCATCTGTAAACTTGCCGCCGGCAGCAATATGGTCGCCAACCTTAAGAGCTTCAGCTACTTCAGGCACCTGTAAGCTGGCAAATGCCGTTACATAACAATACTGATCCTCATCAGCAGGAGTAAGTCCGTTTGCATTTAACTTAGAGGAAGTAAAACGTACTGCAACTGCGGCAATAATTGCCACAATAATAACAACTACTACTAAATCCACAATATTAAGTTTACCAAATAATTTACCTTTTTCATCAATAAGTTTCATTTATCCGTTCTCCTTTATAATTTTTTTGTATATATTAATATGGGTATTTGCCATTGACTCAACAGAGAAATTTTTAAGTGCTCTCTCATAAAAAGCATTACCCATTTTTTGTCTTAATTCATCATCATTACACAGCTTTTCAAGTCTGTCAGCAAAAGCATTGTAATCTCCCGATGGTACAAGATAGCCGCTTTTGCCTTCTTCTATCATTTCAGGAATACCGCCTACAGCCGTAGCAACCGTAGCCTTTTTCATTCTTGCTCCTTCCAAAAGAGCATAAGGAAAACTTTCTGAATATGAGCTTAATGTATTTACATCAATATGTTTGTAAAAGCTGTTCATAACTACGGCATTCATTATCTGACCTGCAAGGTGAACTCTGTCCTCAAGGTTATTTTCTCTTACATAAGCCTCACAGCTGTCCCACATTTCACCATCACCAAGAACAATGAAGTCAATGTTATCACACCTTTTTGCAAGGACATTTGCCGCCTTTAAAAATACGTCAACACCCTTTACGGCAAAAAGCCTTGCAGCAATGCCCACATACTTTTTATTTGGGTTGTACTTTATATGAAGTCTGTCATAAAACCTTTCCTTATCAAGAATTTCAAGCTCAGGCTTAAAATCTATACCGTTATATATTACCTCAATGCGCTTTTCCTTAAAGCCTCTTTCAACAAGCATATTTTTAAAGGCTTGGGTTACGCACAATATATGGTCAAATCTCCTTAAAGCAAAGGAATTAATAGGAGTGTAAACCACCTGTTTTCTGAAATTATCCTTAAAATCCAGCTTATAATCACTGTGGAGAGTCGTAATCATAGGTACCTTAACATTGTGCATAATGAAAAGAGAAATATAATTAGCCCTTGCTCCGTGGCAGTGTACCAAATCACAACCGCTGTTATTAATATATTCACATATCTTTTTATTTACAGACAGGTCATATCTCTTAGTCTGAGGAATAATTGTGACAGGTATGCCTATTTCTCTTGCCTCCTCTGTAAATATACCCTCCATAATACAGAGAAGCTCAACCTCAATATTAAGTTTTAATAAATTTTCAAGAAGAGTAAGAACGTGGGTCTTTGCGCCTCCCGTATCTCCTCCGCTTATGAAGTGTAAAATTTTCATAACATTCACCAATTAACTCATTTTGTCAAATACTTCACCAAGTCTTTCCGTAAGCTTTTTTCGTTCAAAGCCTTCAATAACCTTTCTGTCAGGTTCAAAATCAAGACTGCCGCTGCACCATTTGTCATAATAAGTCTTAATGTTTTCCTTAATTTTATTAACATCGTCAGTATTTGCCACTATACCAATATTGCTTTCCCTAACAAGGTCTGCTGCACAGCCCTCTGGAAGTATGGCAAGTACGGGTCTGTTAGTATTCATATATTCAAATATTTTGCCTGTGTAGAAAGCATTGGCACCTCTGCCGCTGCCTTCAATAAGTACAAGTACATCAGCCGCCACCTGATGCTCAATACACACATTATGAGGAACATAGCCTACAATATTAAAGCTGTCTGTTAAACCATAGCTGTCAATTTGAGATTGAAGTTTATCCTTGTGATAGTTGCCTATAAGCTCTACCATAATTTTGCTGCCTTCAATTTTGCCCTCATCTTTAAGCTCTTTTAAAGCCTGAAAAAACACATCAGGCTTTCTTCTGCCATAAAGAGCCCCTGTGTAAACCATGGTAAGTTTATCATTATGAGGCTTTACTGACATATCAAGTCCTTTGAAATCCTCTTCATCATATCCGTTGGGAATGAAAACAAAGTTTTCCCCTGTCAAATTGTTGTTTCTTATAAAATTCTCCCTCATTACAGGAGTATTTGTAATAAGCATATCAGCCCTAGTTACAACCTCATGCTCCATATTTTTTTCTATTTTGGTTCTTATGGGATTATAGGGATTGTCAAGAGTATAAGGATTGTTAGTCCATTCATCCCTAAAATCAGCCGCCCACTTAATATTTGGCATTTTCTTCTTAATATAAAGACCTAAAAGATGGTCGCTGTAAGGGGCAGATGTGGTATAAATAATATCTATACCCTCTGACTTAATAACCTCAAGAGCCTTTTTTCTTGAATTTTTATACCAGAAATAAGCAGTATCTGGAATTATAAACTTGCCTAATACCTTTCCCGGTATTCTCATTATGCCCTGCAATTCAGGCAGCTCATAAGGCTTTGTTCTGTATATTTTTACACCCTCGGGAACATCCTTTAAAAGGGTTTCGTCTTTAAGGGGCATATTGCCAACCTCTCTTGTAAAAACAACAGGTTCATAACCAAAGGACCTTAAATGCTTTACAAACTTAACACTTCTCTGAACACCTGAACCTCCCATAGGGGGAAACTGATTTGCAATTATAAGTACTTTTTTCATAACTTTGTCCCGCCATTTAACTTTTAGATTTCAATGGAATAACTTCATCCAATGAAACTTATTTTACAAATTTTCTTTTAATTATATTAAGCTCGTCCCTAACCTCACCTATAAGCACAAGGACAGCTCCATATACTATAATACCACAAATAACAAATAATGCCAAACATAATTTGGAATTAGGCAGCATTCTTTTTAAAATTTCAATAGCAATCACCATTATAAAGGCTGAAAAAAGTATATTAAAAAACCTTCTTGGCTTAATTTTCCATTTTAAATAATTTCTTGTACCATAACGGGCAAGAACAAAATAAACAAAGAATCCAATAAACGTAGTAACAGAGGCAATAAAATAGCTGCCTGTAAGTTTAACCAAAACAAGGTTAAGTCCCACATTAACGGCACCGCCTATTAAACTTCTTTTGAAAATGGCATTTGTATTGGCATTAAGCTCCCAGTGCTTTATTGAATACTCTGTAAGTCCCAAAAACATCATACCAAGAGCCACCCAAAACATTACTATATGTCCTTCCACATACTCACTTTCAAAAAGGGCAAAGGCAGCTGAATCACTTACGGCAAACACACCTGCAACAGCAGGAATGGCAACAAGCATATACATTCTGACAGCCTCATTTAAAAGCCTTTGCACATCATCCTTTTTGCCTTCTGACCAAGCCCTTAAAATAGTAGGATAGCAGCCACGCATAACAGAAGCATTTAACAATGTGAAAGCCGTTGCAATAAGAGAATAGTTAGTCTGGTAAATACCGGCTGCACTTGCGCCAAGGGCAATGGTAATAATATAAATATCAGATTTATTTAAAACTGAGGTTGCAAGCTGATTTCCCATTAAAGGCATACCGTAATCCATAAGCTCCTTGAGAATAGCTTTATCAGCCTTGCCCTTTAAGTAGCTTAAAATTTTAAGACGCTTCATACCTATAACAGAAACAATACCATCTGTAATAAAGTAGCTTAAAAATATCCACTCAATTTTACTGGACCACAATTTGCAAAAAATAACCATAAACATAAGTTTGCCGCATACGGTAATCATAGAAAGAATTAAATTAAGTTTAGCCTCTCTTACTGCCGCAAGCATTGAAATCATAAGCTGTGCGGTATTGTATGTAACAAACCACAAAATGCCGCATATAAAAACAGGATAGGTATAAACGGATGTAAAATTCTGCACCGCCTCAATACTACCAAAGCAAAGCTTTAATATAATAAGGGCAATGATGGCAATACCACCAACAGTTACATTAACCTTAAGCCATGCGGAAAATACCGTAGAATAAAATTCCTCGTGTCTGCCTGCTATATCATATTTGTTAATATATCTGAGAACTGACTGCACTAACCACTGTATGGCAACCATACCTATAGTAGTTATGGCTATGTTGACAGTTGAATAATAGCCCATCTGTGCCGTAGCAAAAAGATAGGTCATAACAGACATTGTAACAATGCCTACAACGCCCTCAATACCCTTTGCCAGCATATATATAATTGTATCCTTTGCCATTACGCCCTTTGAATTATTTGACATAGTATTTACCCTTCTGTTTATATTTTTCAGTGGGGACAGTCCCCACTGAAACCTTACTTCACATCACAAAACTCATAATAAAGCTCATCGCTATTGCCCATAAACTTAATATACTGCTGTTTAGAGGCATTTACACCTGCAAGATTAATATACCTTATACCGTCCTTAATTTCCACATAATTACTTTCACCTACGGAAGAAAGCACAACAATATTTTTATCACTGTTTCTTGATGCAGTTTTTAATATATCGTGGAGTGCATCTCTTTCCCTTGAATCGGTAATGCCTGTGAGAGGATATACATCAAGCATAACAATTATGTTCTTTCTGCTTAATCTGTTTAAATAATCCTGCAAATATCTCCACTGATCACCGCTTGCAGCCTTAAGACTGCCATTAGATACAGCAAGAGTCACAAATGAAAAGTCATCATTTTCACTTGTCTGATACTTATTCTGATTAATAACTGACGGCACGGAGCTATTGTTTGTAATACCTGATTCACCTACAAAAGCCATAGTTCTTGCACCATCAGACATCTGATTAATAAGGCTTGTGCCGGCAGAGCCAATATACTTAGTTGTACCAAAGGCAGTTACGGTAGTAAAATCACCTGTAAGGCTTGAGAGGTCAGCCTCCATATAATCCTGCATATTTGTTGAATTAACACCGCCTGCATTGCCTGCCGCTGCCTGCGCCATTAAGTAATCCACATAAACACTGCCCTCTGTATTTTCATCAGTAGTGTTTAATGAGGATACATAAATCTTGTTAAGATAAACAGGTGATGTAACCTCATCAGGAAGATAAACCGTAGCCTGCTTCCAATCCTTGCTGTTAAGGTTGCCTGAAATTGTAACGTCAGTTGACTGTCCCTCGCCATAAGTAATTACAGCCTTTAACAAATTGTCACTGCCGTCACCCTTATACCAAATACTGAAATCTGACACTCCTTCAGGGAAAGGAATATTGTTCTTTTCAAGGCTTGCATAAACAGACTGTGTTGTAGTCTGATTTTCCTTAAATTTATAATCAATTCTTATTGAGGAATTACCGTCATACTGAACATTGCTGTCGGTTTCGGCACTGCCCTCAACACCTGAATCTTCAGGATAGTAATACATTACAATATCTCTTGGTGCCTCAAAGCTGTTAAGGGCAACAAACTTTTTACCTACGGATATAGTCATTTTTGCACTTACGTCATAGCCCTTTCCTGTTACAACACAGGTACCCTCACTGTCAGCAACAAAAGAACCATCTTCAATATGTCCAATAGAGCTGTCACTTACACTCCACTCTATATTATCGCTTTCAACATCAATGGAATAGCCGTCTTTATTAATAACCTGTGCCGTAAGATAAGATTTTTCGCCTACACTTAATGTGTAGTGCTCTGCACCTACTCTTAAAGCAGCAGCTCCCTTTAACACCGTCACATCAACAGTACCGCTTATATCACCGTAGTTTACTGTAATTGTGCCTGTGCCTGTTTCTGACGGAGTAAATATATTATCATTCCAAGTTCCCTCAATAGATGAACTGAAAGTAAGTTTGCCTAAATCAACAGGAAGTTCAGCAAGCTGACCGTCATATACATTGACATAAATCTTGCTTTCAAAATCCTTAAACATAATGTTTTCATCAGCATCACCAACATAAGGCTCAACTCTCTTAGGTACTCCTGCTTCACCGTTTACCTTTATGCCGACACCATTTGCAACAGCTCTTTGGGAGCCCTCACTAGGAACATTTACTACCTCAGGACCTGTTGAGGTTTTAGTCTGTACAGCCATAGTTGTAGAGCCGCCGCCATCAAGGTGAATAGCGTCATATGCACCATATTCCTTCATTATGGCCGCTGCCTCGGCATGAGTAGCACCCTTACCGTTTTTTCTGCCGTCTATACATACAATAAATATCTTTGACTTATCCTGATTTACACCAAGCATAGTCCTGGGATTATAAGCATTTTCGCCTATAATAAGACCATTATTAACAACCTGACCGTTTCTTAAAAGCTCACCGCCACCGCTTAAACCAACGGCAATATCTGTAATGGACTTACCCTCTCTGAAAACAAACTTTTCACTTTCAGAAAAGCCAACTGTCATACCTATTGAATACTTGCTTATTTCTGTCTGTCTTGAGGCATTGCTCATTACAATAATAAAGCCCTTTTCCGGTACATCCACAGTTTCTCCGGGATTAGAAATATATGTAACCTTACTTTCTTCAACCACAATTTTAGTAAGATTTTTAAAATAAGCATCAAGAGTAGCCGTTGATGTAATGGCACGTCTGTCAAAATAAACAGGCTTTGAAAAATCAGTTACCTTATTTTTGCCTCCAAGCTCCGTTTTTGTATTATTCATACTGTAAAAGCTCATACTTGACTTAACATAGTCAATAAAGGGTGTGCCGTAATTGTCAATAAAAAAACCTGCATAACGGTTTTCGCTGCCATTATAGTAATTCTGGGCTGCAATCATATCACCGTCACCTGCAACCTGACCCATACTTGACTTTAAAGTGCCTGAACCGAAAAAGTCACCATTTACGGCAGCTACAACACCATTATCCTTAGCAAGCTTTTCAACTGTTGCTTTTCCTCCGTATTTATCAACAGTTTCAATAACATCAAAAGCAAGATCCTCCTCTGATGCATCCATTGTAAGGACATAAACGTCCATCCAGCCTGAGCTGTACATTCTTGTGCTTTTTTCATAGGTAAGCCCTTGAGCTATGGTCTGAATGTCTTTTTTCTCATACAGCACTGTTGTGTCAGCAGCATAAGCAGATGTTAAGCCCATTGAACCAAGGGTTACTGATGCAGAAAGAACACAGCCTATTATCCTTTTCAAAATTTTTTTATTCATACAAAATCTCCATTCTCATATAATCATACTAACTCATTAGGATTATAACACAAAACAAAATCCAATACAATAAATTAATATTTACAGTTAAGTTACATTTTACTTTATAAATAAAGCCCTAAAAAATATGATAGAGATTTGTAGTGTTTGTAATTATTTAACATAATATTTTTATTTATACAGTAAAAATACATCAATTTCAACAAATATAAAATAGAGGATTATTTTTAAATTTGATTTTTTTCATAAAATATACATTAACAAAAAGAAATAATTTTAATTTTTTTAACAAAACAGCTCTAAATTCCAAAAAAACACGAAAAAAATTAACACTTGAAATTATAAAATAATATGATATACTATAAATACAAAGATTGATAATTAATTAACAATCTTTGTTAAAAAAATATCTTAACTTGTTATAAATATAGTTTTGCTGTGGCAAAACATTTATTTTTAGCAAAGTTTGTTAAAAAAATAACGAAATTTCAATCAGTATAAAAAGAAAGGACGATTTATATGGAAAACAAAAATGTAACAACACCTATCATTGACAATGTTGATGCACTTTTATCTAAAATGCAGAGAATGAAAAAGGCTCAGGAAGAATTTGCCACATTTACCCAGGAGCAGGTAGACAAAATATTTTTTGAAGCTGCAATGGCTGCCAATAAAATGAGAATACCTCTTGCTAAAATGGCAGTATCCGAAACAGGTATGGGTATTGTTGAAGACAAGGTTATAAAAAATCATTATGCCTCAGAATATATTTACAATGCTTACAGACATTGCAAAACCTGTGGTGTAATAGAGGAGGATAAAGCCTACGGTATTAAGAAAATAGCTGAACCTATTGGTCTTATTGCAGCAGTTATTCCTACTACCAACCCAACATCAACAGCAATATTTAAAACGCTTATTTCTTTAAAAACAAGAAATGCAATTATTATAAGCCCTCATCCACGAGCTAAAGAAAGTACTATAGCTGCTGCAAAGGTAGTGCTTGATGCTGCCGTTAAAGCAGGCGCACCTGAGGAAATTATAGGCTGGATAGATGTTCCGTCTCTTGAGCTTACAAATGAGGTTATGAAAAATTCAGATATTATACTTGCTACAGGCGGTCCCGGTATGGTTAAGGCAGCTTATTCATCAGGCAAGCCTGCTTTAGGCGTAGGTGCAGGCAACACACCTGTTATTATTGATGAAAGCGCAGATATTCTTCTTGCCGTAAACTCAATTATTCATTCCAAAACCTTTGATAACGGTATGATTTGTGCCTCTGAACAGTCAGTTACAGTTGTAGGCAATATTTACGATGCCGTTAAGAAGGAATTTGCAGACAGAGGCTGCTACTTCCTTAAAGAAGATGAGCTTGATAAGGTAAGAAAAACAATTATTATAAACGGTGCTTTAAATGCTAAAATTGTAGGTCAAAGCGCTTACACCATTGCTAAACTTTCAGGAGTAAATGTACCTGAAAAAACTAAGATATTAATTGGTGAAGTTGAATCCGTAGATATTTCAGAGGAATTTGCTCACGAAAAACTTTCTCCCGTATTGGCAATGTACAAAGCTAAAGACTTTGACGAAGCTCTTGAAAAAGCTAAGCAGCTTGTGGCAGACGGCGGATACGGTCATACATCATCACTTTATATTAACACAGCAGAAAAGGAAAAAATGGCTAAACACGCAGCTGCAATGAAAACCTGCCGTATACTTATAAATACCCCTTCTTCTCACGGCGGTATAGGTGACTTATATAACTTTAAGCTCACTCCATCTCTTACACTTGGCTGTGGTTCATGGGGCGGCAACTCAGTATCAGAAAACGTTGGAATTAAGCATTTAATTAACATTAAAACTGTAGCAGAGAGGAGAGAAAATATGCTTTGGTTCAGAGCACCTGAAAAGGTTTACTTTAAAAAAGGCTGTCTGCCTGTTGCCCTTGACGAGCTGGGTACTGTAATGCATAAGAAAAAGGCATTTATTGTTACGGACAGCTTCTTATATAAAAACGGATATACAAAGGCAATTACAGATAAATTGGATGAAATGGGTATTACTCATACCTGCTTTTATGAGGTTGCCCCTGATCCTAACTTAGCTTGTGCAAAAGCAGGTGCAGAGGCAATGAAATCCTTTGAACCTGATGTAATTATTGCTCTTGGCGGCGGCTCTGCTATGGATGCAGGTAAAATTATGTGGGTACTTTATGAGCATCCCGAGGTTGACTTCCTTGATATGGCTATGAGATTTTCAGACATCAGAAAGAGAATATATACCTTCCCTAAGATGGGTGAAAAGGCTTATTTTGTAGCAATTCCTACTTCATCAGGCACAGGATCAGAGGTTACACCTTTTGCAGTTATTACTGATGAAAAGACAGGTACAAAGTATCCTCTTGCCGATTACGAATTACTTCCAAATATGGCTATTATTGATGCTGACAATATGAAGGATCAGCCAAAGGGACTTACAAGCGCCAGCGGTATTGATGCCCTGACCCATGCTCTTGAGGCTTATGCATCTGTTATGGCTACGGATTATACAGACGGTCTTGCTTTAAAGGCTATGAAACTTATATTTAAGTATCTGCCTGATGCTTATGAAAAGGGCGGTTCAGATATGAAAGCAAGAGAGGAAATGGCTAATGCCTCTACACTTGCAGGTATGGCATTTGCAAATGCTTTCTTAGGTGTATGCCATTCTATGGCTCATAAGCTTGGTGCATTCCACCACCTTCCACATGGTGTAGCCAATGCCCTTTTAATAACTGAAATAATGAAATTTAATGCTAACCCTGTTCCTACAAAGATGGGTACATTCCCACAATATGAATATCCACATACTCTTGAAAGATATGTTGAATGTGCCAACTTCTGTGGTATTACAGGCAAAACCAATGAGGAAACCCTTGATAACTTCATTAATGCCATTGAAGAATTAAAGGCAAAGGTTGGTATTAAAAAGACTATTAAGGATTACGGAGTTGACGAAAAATATTTCCTTGATACCCTTGACGATATGGTAGAGCAGGCATTTGATGACCAGTGTACAGGAGCTAACCCAAGATACCCATTAATGAGTGAAATTAAAGAAATGTATTTAAGAGCCTATTACGGCAAATAATTAAGGAGGGAATATTTATGAAAATAGATAAGATTTTAGCAGAGAGAAAAAACAAGAAGATTTACAAGTCAGGAAATTTTGTAGTTAAGGAATTTGACAAGGATTTTTCCAAGTCAGATATATTAAATGAGGCGCTTAATCAGGCAAGAGTTGAAGAAACAGGACTTAGAATACCTCAGCTTGAAGAGGTTACAAAAATTGACGGCAAGTGGTCCATTGTAGTGGACTACATTGAAGGAAAAACCCTTGCAGAGATTATGGAAAATGACAGAGAAAATTTAGAAAAGTATATGGAAAAATTTGTAAATATACAAATGGAGATACATTCTAAAAGATCACCTCTATTAAATAAACTTAAAGACAAAATGAACAGAAAAATAAGTGAAACAAACTTAGATGCTACTACAAGATATGAGCTTCACACAAGACTTGAGGGTATGCCTAAGCATACTAAGGTTTGCCATGGTGACTTTAACCCAAGTAATATTATAATTTCACCTACGGGAGATTATTATGTGCTTGACTGGTCACATGCCACACAGGGAAATGCCAGTGCTGATGCCGCAAGAACATACCTGTTGTTTTATCTTAAGGGGGATAATGAAGCTGCCGAAATGTATATGGATATTTTCTGTAAAAAGAGCGATACTGCTAAACAATATGTTCAGCAGTGGCTGCCTATAGTAGCTGCATCCCAATCCGTAAAGGGAAATGAAGAGGAAAGAGAATTTCTTATGAAATGGATTGACGTTGTAGATTATGAGTAATATATAATCTATGAGTAATATATAAGCATAGAGGGGATAGCCCCTCTATGTTTTTTTAACAATAAATTCCTCAAGCTGAAAAATCGTTTCTACGGATTGCCTGCGTTGGCAGACAGGGTTCTGTTTATGAAATAAACAATAATTTACACGAAAGTAAAATAGCGGTGCAAAACAAGTGATGAGCAGGCTTATAGGTAAGCTTGCTTATCTATAAGCCTGATTATTGCTTGTTTTATAGGGCTGAAAGCCCGTGACCGAGGCGTTAGCCGAGGTAAGCACCGCAAGAGTTACGTTGATCAATTAAACACTAATTTAGCCTATCTTTGTAGTTACAACGGACGACCACTGGTCGCCCCTACA
>CABVEG010000006.1 GCA_902497185.1 uncultured Eubacteriales bacterium
AGTCTAATACTGTTAATTGCAATATAAACAACGGAAGAGTCTTAGAATATAGCAAGGATTTCAGTGAAAGACATCCTAAGCCCAATTTAGGAAAAAAGCAACCTATACCTACTTTTGATGTTGAGGATTACAGTGATGAGGAGATTTTAAATATGCCTCCGAGATAGTTTAATGACTTGAAATTAAAAAAATAATAGGGAAATTAAACAGGAATAAAATTTTAAAGATTTTAAATGCTAATTGAGTGTTATTAATACTGCTACTAGTTAGTGTAATAATAAGGTATAAGAAAATAACTACATTATTTATTAGAAAAAGATCAGGTACAGAGGTTGTTATAATAAGGGCTGAGGAAATAATAGGATTTGAGGTGTGAAGATGAAAAATGATTTGATAGCATTAAATAATTATTTATTTGAGGCAATAGAAAGAATTAATGATGATAGTCTTAATTCAGAACAATTGGACCTTGAAATTAAAAAGGCTAAGACAATTAAAGATGTAGCAGAAACAATTATTGATAATGCAAGGTTAGGATTGCAGGCGCAGAAGCATTTTGATGATATGGGCAGTAGTTCCAGAGTAGAAATCCCAATGTTAAGCGTTGTTGACAAATGACTGATAAAAGAAAATGAAGAACTGAAGATACCTGTGAAAAATCTTCAGAATAGAATTAAAAAGATGGAGGAATGGTAATGCGGTCAAAGCAACATAAATATACCTTGGAAGAAGTTGACTTTTTTGTAAATTTTGTCCCGGGGCATTCTTATAAAGAAATTCAGGCTGCTTTTATAATGAAGTTTGGTTGGGAAATCACATTAACACAAGTACGAAAAGATATGGTTTAAATACAGGTAGAACGGGACGCTTTGAAAAGGGAAATAAAGCGTGGAACAAAGGGATGAAGGGGATTGTCTTTAAAGGTTCAGAGAAGGGATGGTTTGAAAAAGGACATATCTCTAAAAATCACAAGCCTATTGGAAGTGAAAGAATTAATGTTGCTGGTTATATTGAAATTAAGACAGCTGAACCTAATAAATGGGAGTTAAGGGTTATTTAATTTGGAGTATAGGTACTAATATGGTAAAAGGTTATTTACCGCTATGTAGACTTGCTCCTCGTCAACCGTATGAGGTGGGACGCAGTATAGAACCACATACACTCAAGGCAATAAAGTGTGAAGGAGCAGAATATATTCTTGATGTAGCAGCCTATGGACAATATACAGTTGCAGAAGTAGAGAGATATTTAAAAAGATATAAAAATGCAAAACCGGGTACTAGGTCTTACATAAAGGTACAGAAGATGAAAAAGGCATTGCCATATATGAAGAAAATTAAGGGTCTATAAGCTTAGAGGTGATAAATATGGTAAAGGTTTATTGTGAACGTGTTATTAGAGTTGACAATGACACACTTACGGGATATTTAATTAAGCAACCAAATGACAGACCTATGCAATAAGGAAAGTTTTTTTAGCTGAGAGTTGAATCTGGACAGACGGGTGTTGTAAAAATGAAATTAACATTCAGTTGCATTGTTGAGGCCTCTTGCGTTTGTGGATGCTTAAGGCTTACCATGGTTTATCTTTTTGAAATCCCAAGTGTACAACTTTAAATAAAAGAGCTTTTGCAGGGTGTTCAAGTTTACAAAAATTAGTAATTCCAGCTAATATTGAACATATTGATACTACAGCTTTTACAGGTTGTCCTAACTTGATTCTAATAGATCCTACAGGTGGTACGTTAATTGCAAAGTTATAGGCAAAGGAGTATGAGGTCTTACACAAGACAAGAATTTAGGTCGGGTAGTGTTTATTTTAAATCTAGAGAAAGCAAAAGAATTTTTAGAGCAGGACAAAACTTCATACAAAGCTCTAATGGCTAAATACGAGAAATACAACAGAGATGAAATGAAATCATACTAGACAGACAAAAACGATGGAAGCTGTGTCATGCCAATTACAGTTTCCAGTTACATTAAAGAGAGATTCGGAGATGGATTTTAAAGTATAGTTTGCGTAAACAAGAATTAAATTGCCTTACATATATCTCTGTGATATAATACAGATAAAGAGTTTATTGGGAAGGAGGAAACAAAATGAGATTGGAACTTGAATACAGACAAGGAAATAAATATGGCATTACATTAGATAACAAAAAGCAGATAGTATCAGAAGATGAGCTTAAGCAGCTCATTACAAATATTCCAGCCTCAGAGAGAAATTGTAAAATTTCAAATAATATTATAGGGATGAAATCAGGGTATGGTAACATGCCTATAAAAAGGTTGATTAGCTCTGTTAATAACAGCAAAATTATTAAAGTGTTTACAAATGATTCTTATAAGAACTATTTTGACAAGGAGAATACGATTTTAAATATTAATTTTTATTTTATGAAAAATTTATTGACAATATTGAAAAATCTCAATGAACTGGATAGGTATTATATAAAAAGGATAGATAAAGCCGAAGTTATTTCTGTATATGGAAAGTTGTTTATAAGGTCTGATGATGGCACAACTACTTTGGATAATTTATCTACTGGATGTAAAACGTGTATATTAGATAATCATTTCAAGAAAAAACTTATTAACCTAGGCTTTTGTGGGGCAAATGCTCTTGAAACACTTTTTGGTGTGATAAATAGTAGAGGTAGTCAAAATTCATTTCTGTTACATCATAGTGGATTTGAACCTTCAGAAAAGTACAATATAAGAATCAATAATCAACAATTGGGTAGTTTATTTGATTTGTGGATGACTATAGCGGAGGAAGGAGCTAATAGAAGTGATGAAATTTAAAAGAGTAGAGCTAAAAGGATATAATGATGAGGGTAAAGCTATAGTATATGATTTGGAGTTAAGAGGAAATGTCACTATTGTTAAAGGAGATAGTGGTACAGGCAAAACTCTAATGTGTCAGGTGGTAAAACAAATGATATCCTATGGTGATAAAGATAAAATAGTGTTTGATGATAAGAATGTATCTTCTGTTAGTGTAGCAGTTTTGCAGACATATAAAAACAAATTAATATTATTTGATGATGCGGATATAACACTTAGAGGGGAATTATTAAAGTATGTTTTGTCTGATAAAAACAATTACTATATACTTTTCAGAAGAGATAATTATGATGTTCATTTATCTCCGAATTATTATGCAGAAATAGTATTAGGAAATGATAGAGTGAGGCGGTTAAAATACACATGGGAAAAGGTAGGTTGGTATGATTGAGATATATAGTTACCGAGGATGAAAAATCAGGATTACAATTATGGAAAGCGTTGGCTTATTGTATAGATAAAAATATTGTTGTTAAATGTGGAAGAGGAAACAAAGGTATGCTGAATGCAGTAAAGGGTTTACCTTTAAAACCTAATGATTATTTATTGGTAGCTTTAGACCAGGTAGGGGATGCGGTTGAAGATATTTTGATGGGTATAGTAAAGTACTGTAATCTTAAAAGAGTTATAGTAGAGTTTACAGAATATTATTGCTTAGAGGAAGTATTTATTAGTTATACTGGATGGAGCAAAAGGGGAATTAATTTGCCTAAAAAGGGCAGTGAGTGTAATTTAGCTTTTAATGCTGTAAGACATTGTATTAATTCTGATGTATTATATAATCCGATTGAAATAGATGATTGTCAAAAGTTTATTAATATGTTTTCATTGCAAAGAGCTTCTAAGGAGCATATGCTAACTATATTGTTGCAGCAATATACAAGGAAAAGTACATATAGAATAGGGAAGAAGTCTATATCCAGTTGTTGGATTACAAATTGTTGCCATATGTCTGCAGATAATCCTGTAGTAAAATTGTGTAATGTAAATACAAATATAAATAAACAGGAAACGTTAAAAAGTAAAATGAAAGACTTATGTAATCATTCTAGTATAAAGAAAGATGTTAAAAAATTATGTGGTTAGCGAATGTCCTTAGAGGAGGTACATATCATGATAAATATTGAAAGCCATGTAAGGCCTTTTTCTTTTAAAATAAATAACAGGTAGTACCACATAGACTTTGTTTATAAAGTATTAGGGATAGATGATGAGAGCGGTTCAGGAAAAACACTGTTTGTAAAAGACATAGTCAATAAGCAGAATTTAGTTATCAGGGGGGGAGATAATAAAACCGTATACAGCGTCTCCGCATTCAGTGCTAACACACAAGTAAATACAATACATAATTACATACTCCACGCTGACCTGAGAAATAAGATAATTATAATTGATGATGTGGACTACGCAGATGCCGATCTGCTCTTAAAAGGAATAAAAAGGTCAGCAAAGTTAAATACACAATGGGTTTTATTGTGGCATGGCAATTTTGTTGGGATAGCTGCCGTTGATGCTATACGCACCATAAAGACAACAAAAAGTAAAGGCAGCAGGAATGTAAAAATTGAATTTGAGTTTAAAAAGATTATCTTGTATTTATTTCTAAAGCAAGGAAGAACAAGGCAACTGAGTTTAATAAACTTATGCAGCCGGTAGCAGATGAGGAATTTCAGAAAGACATTATAAAGCTTATTGAGGGTAGCTTAAGGCATTAATAGAGAGTATCCAAATAGGTATTTTCTTTTGGTTTATTAAATTATGTAGTTTCAAAGTCGGACCATATCTAAAATCAAATCTAAGGTGCCTATCAGAGCCACAGAGAAGTTTTGAGGTATCAAACGAAAATTGCTTGGAGATTAAAAACATTCCAGGATAAAAATATGACGATTTAAAATACGATTTCATTTTCCCTCTTATTTCAAAATTGATTTTAAGGCACCTATCAAAGTCATGGAGGAGTTTTTTGATATTAAATGTTAATTATACTTTGAAGGCAGAAAACCTCTCAGAATGAAAATCAGAGCAATTAAATAGCAAATCAAGGAGGACTGGTTAAATTCAGTTCTTTTTTAGTGCTTGTTTTTAATACGCTTTTGTTTATTCCTTCCTGAGCTTTTGGTTTTAATTGGGCTTATCTCCTTGTTTCTTTTCTGTATTTCTGCATTTATTTTATTTGAAAATTGGATTTGTACAGGCATATCAAGGATTAGTAGATGTAAACAAGTTCAAAGAAAATGTGTTCAAATTTGAATTGGACACAGCTTGTTTAATGACATGAAATCAGAAACTCTGCAGTGACAATCATTTAATTAAAAGAAAGGGAAAGCTATGTGTGATAAAAATTTTAGCATAGAGACAGAAAATGGTTTAAAGGAAGCGGAGATCCTGAATCGCTTAATTAAAGTACAGAATAACATTGAAAAGTTGGCAAGCATAGTTTTAGGGGAGAAGCTTTTTTCTACACCAATGGGAAACTTTGAATCCGAGTTTAATCCCTCTAATATTGAATTTTGGGAAAGGATTAATGAGCTTGAAAGCAGAATAGAGGGTACTCTGAAATTATTGAAAAAAGTAGAAGAACAGAAAAGAAATTCCGAAGACATATACGAGAAGATACTCAATGAAGAAGAGGAAGACTCCTTAAATCTTCTACATACATTAAATGAAGTTTATTCAAAAGTTTAGGGCGCATTCAAAGGAGAAGCAAATAGTGATACAAGAGATATACGAAAATATTTATGACGAGTCCTTTGTTTATGGAAAACCAGCCAGTAGAATTAAGCTACAAGCAGCAGTGTATTTGTTGGAGAACATGGGACTAAACATTGGCAACTACAGTTTCAGTTGGGACACACATGGACCTCGTTCTCTGAAATTGGACTGTGATGCACAAAATTTCTATGGGGAAGAAGTTTCTTTTAGTTCCAATGCTGAGGAAAAGTTTGCAAGGCTTAAAGGTCTTATGGAACATCAGACAGTTTATGATAGTGTAAATTGGATGGAATGCATTGCTTCTTTACTGTATCTGAAGAAGGTGTTTAGACTCAGTGAAAAGGACCTGATTCCTGAATTAGAAAAATGGATGCCGTACTTATCAAATGGAGAGGCAAACAAAAAAGCATTGTCAATAGTGAAAGGAATTAAACTTTAGATTAGTTTATTTGGGAGGAAAATATATGAAAAAGACTTTAATAATTAGTGCTTTTACAGGCAGTGGAAAAACGTGGCTTGTAGAACATCAGGAACAGTTCGGTTATACTATGCGTGATAGTGACAGCTCCACTTATGAACATGTGAAGGGTTGGGAAAAGCATTATCTATCAGATATAATGAAACAGGTTAAATCGAGTTACTATGATTTTATATTTGTATGTCAAACCGAATCTGTACTTAACGAGATGGATACTCAAGGAATTCCTTATATAATTGTTCAGCCGGATAATATCATATGGGGTGATTTTGAAACTCCAGAACGAAAAAAACAGCGACAGTTAATAAAACAACAGTGGATGGGAAGACTTGTACTTAGGAACAATAGTCATATTCGGGATTTTGACAAGTGGTTTAACCATATTAAGGAAATTTATGACAATAGGACAAGTATTGATTTTATTAATAAGCATAAGCAGTTATCATTTTTTGTTTTAAACCAAGACCAATACTTATCTGATATTATTGATGATTTGTATTGGAAGAAAGTGCATTGTGATTTCTATACAATCTAATATGATGATTGTTTATGAAATTAAAGCTATTGACACCCAGGTAAAGTGTTAAGTCGGCAGAATAAAACGAATTTTACAAAGGAAGCAGTTGTAAGATATAGCTTTCTTTGCTTCAAGGAGGAAAACAACAAGATGTCAAGCATCTTAGACGTAGCAAAATATGTTTTAGAGAAAAAAGGTAGCATGCTCTCATGGAAACTTCAAAAACTATTGAGTGGACATACATTGTAATGAATTTGACTGTACCTTGTAAGCCTACGGGAGCAAGGTCTATTTTGGGGAGATTGTAATAGCAGTCTCCCTTTATTGTATTACTACAGGCTGGGAATGGATGTTGAATATAAAGGGTGGTGATTGTTATGGACAAGAAACAGACGATTGATATTATGTTGGGATATAAATAAATATATTCTTTGAACTTTGAAAATTAAATATAGACTTTACACCAAAATTGCTTGATATTATTGAACAAATATTATATAATAATATTAGTAAATGATTATAATAGCTTCTTAATAAAAAAGTAGGTGAAGAAATGCCTGAAATATGTAGATTTTACGGCATAATAATAAAAATGCTTTTTAATGATAATGACAAGCACCATAAACCACATGTTCATGTTTATTATGGTGAATATAAGGCGTCTGTGTCATTAGATGGTGAAGTTTTAGAAGGTAAATTACCATTAAAACAATATCGTATGGTGTCTGGTTGGATGGCGATTCATGAAGAAGAATTATATGCCGCATGGAACAATGCAGTAAGAGAAATTGCCTTTGATAAAATTGAACCTTTAAAGTAGGAGGGATTATATGTATATATCAAATGGTTTTGTATATGGTGGACAACCAACTAAAACTATTGAAGTAACAGCAGTTAAACCGCTTGATGATATGATTATGTTAATTACTTTTTCAAATGGTGAAACTAGACTATTTGATGCTAGTATCTTAAAAGGAGAAGTATATAAACCTTTACAAGTTAGTAACATATTTAAGTCTGCATGTATTGAATATGGTGTTGTTACATGGGAAAATGGTACAATTGATTGTGCACCTGAATATATGTATAAAAATAGTTTTGAATATACTGAAAAATTAGCTTAAAATTAAATATCAAACCCTTTTAAGTGTAAAGTCTATAAAAAGCTTTACACTTTTTTAATTCTAGTACAACCTCTTTACAAAAATATTTTAAAATGACAATATATAATATATAGTATGAGGTGGTTAAAAGGCTCCAGTGAGTGAGGCACAAAAGAGAGCTACTGCTAAGTCTGAAAAAACAAAATATGATAAAATCCTTGTTAGATTTCCTAAAGGCACAAAAGAAAAGACACAAGCGACAGGGAAGACAGTAAACGGTTTTATTGTAAAGGCAGTACAAAAAGATTTAGAAAAGTAGGTAAATTTAATACCTATTTTTATTGAGTTGATTGATGTTACAGTTTTGTTACCAAATTAGATTCAAGTGATATCAAAAATAAAATATCTGGACATATATTTGATAGTAGTGTAAAATAGAAATGAATAGTGGATAATATTTTATTAACAATACAGGCATAGGGAGTATATAAAGATAGGAAAACAGGTATGTGGACAAAAATAAATTGCGTAAATTAATATTTCTATTCACATGGTAGTTAAAATATGTTATAATAAAAATAAAAAGATAGAGGAGTGGGATTAAGAATGAAATTAAAAAGACCGGGAATGAAATGGAGAGAGAAACCAGTCCAGACTTTAAACAGATTTGTGCTTAAAAACCTAGCAATAGTATTAGGATTAAGTTTTGCTTTGGGAAGTACAGGGGCACCTATAAGCGAGTTATTTTATGAAGAGGTAAATGCAGCTACCCAGTTTAGTGATGATGCGAGCATAAGAGATTACTCAAGAGAAGCAGTAGAGGATTTAGTTAATAAGGGCGGCATTAAAGGTTAGAACATTTAAACCAGCAGGAACAATAACAAGGATTGAGGCACTGTCGTTACTGATGAATAGTATCGATCCAAGTGGAAGTGCCCGAGCGGAGAAGATAAATTATCTGAAAACACATAGTGACGGTCCACAGTATGGGAACTATTATGAAAATTTAAGTTATGGTATGGAAGATGATTTACAAGAAGTTTGGGGAGGCAAAGCAGAAGAATTGATTATACTTGCTGCAGATATTGGAGCAGGAATGTATGACGGAAGTGGCTTAAGAGTAAATGGGAAATCAGGATGGTTAGCACCTGTAACAAGAGCAGAGTTTGCAGAAATGACAGTTGCTGTACTTGAAGAAATTGGTGGAGAAACACTCACTATTACAGATAATATTGAAAGTGTGATTGGAGATTATAAAGAAAATCATTCACCACTTTCAACATCATCTCATTATAATACTGTATTATCAGTGAATGAAGTAGATATAAAGAAGCTGTACTCAGCAGGTATTGTAAATGGTAGTAATGATGCACATGACTTCAACCCATCATACAATTTAACAAGAGAGCAGGCAGCCACAATTGTTTATAAAGCTGTAAATAAGGACAAGAGAACACCGTTAAGTGTAGAGGCTGCACCTGTTGAAGAAGTAAGAGAAAATGCAACAATTGACTTGAGTGATCCAAACAGAGAAACAGCAATTCCAGGAGATGCAGTTGTATATAATGGTCAGACATATACTGTAGGAGAAATTGCAGGAGTTCCATATGTTAAGGGCTTAGCTTTAGATATGGGCAGACAGATGACAAGGGCAAGCAATGACACTATAGTAAGAAATGGTGTAGTAAGTGATGGCTCACTTGAAGGCATAAGATTAGGCGACACCTACAGAGTAGCACCAAACGGAACGGGTTTATGGTCAGACCAGTGGGAAACTTTAATGCTCTATTATGAAGGTGAACAGAATAAGAGTGGCATTACAGGAACTGAAGGACAAAGAATTCGTGTAGGTGATGATGGCTGGTTAGAGCTTGAATACCTTGGAGGTGCTTGGGGAGCTGTTTATCCAGATTGGTTATAAAATAGTGTTTATTAGGGGCTGTTTTATACAGCTCCTTTATGTTTATTAGATTTTGAATATTTAATGGAAGTTTTAATTTTGGAGAAATAATATGATGACTTTTGAAATGTATTTAGATAAATTATTAGAAGATGCAAAAAAGATAGAAAAGCTTAGTGATACTATTAAAAGTAACAAAAAGAAATGTGAGTGGATAAATGATGTTCAAATTTTTTATGATACTTATTTAAAAAATCATCCTTCTACTTCAATAGAGGGAATGTCGAAAAAGATAAAAGATGCACTATTTTTTGAAGAAGATACAAAATTTGATGATTTGCTGTCTTATTTATCAAGCATTGAAAAAAATCTACTATTTTTAAGAGTCGATCAAGAAAAATTAATTACAAAAAATAGTATTAAACTTAAAGAAAATACATCAGATATTAATAAACATGATGTTTTTATTTCCCATGCCAACAAAGATAAAGAAGGTTTAGTAGATGCTTTATATCAGTCATTAAAACTATTAGGAATCAATATATTTTATGACAAAGAATCTTTGGAGTGGGGAGACAAGTGGAAAGATAAAATACTTGAAGGTACTGAAAAGGCAGAATTTGCAATTATAGTTATTTCAGAAAATTTTTTTGATAGGGAATGGACAGAGAAAGAATTAAAACACTTTCTTAATCGACAAAATAAAAATGGTCAGAAATTAATTCTTCCGATACTACACAATATTACACTAGAGGAGTTAGGAGAAAAATATCCAAGTTTAATAGATATTCAAGCAATTAGTTCTGAAAAGTATAATTGTGACCAAATAGCTTTATTATTTGCAAAGCAATTGATACAAAGGCTAAAAAATAGGTAAGATTATGTTGAGTATATGAAATATTTCAAGATGTCATTTAATGGCATCTTTTTTATTTAAATTTAAAATTTAAATTATTGTACAGGCATATCTGAGATTATAAAGTATGGAAGCAGTATAAAATCTTTCAAAGAAAGGATATAAAAACAGCTTAAAATAAAGGGAAGGGAGAACATTTAAATGAGAAAGTTAAATCGATTTATCAGTTTTGTACTGACAATGATTTTAGTAATTTCATCTGTGAATATAGTTTCAGCCAAGACACAGGGTAACTCATATTCAGAGTCCAGTGGAAGTCATTCAGGGACAGGCAGTGTTGGAAATGGTACAGATGGATATTCAACGGGTTATAAAATCAGTTTAGTATTTTTACCTGTGGAAGGTTTAACTAATAATATGTCTACTGCGGAGAGGCAAGCTCTGATAGATGAAGCTTGGGACAATGCAACACCTGAAGATACTATACAATTGGGAAAGACATATTATCTGACAACATCAGCCGTTAAAGGTGATATAAATCGTGGATTTACACAAGGTGGATTTATGTATGGATTAGGTGATGTAGAGGGACGGTCTAGTAGATTTAAGTCAAATTCAGTGATTCCAGATATAAAAGAAATAAGGTCTGGCACCATAATCACCCCAGAAGATGTAAATGCAGGAATAGCAAAGTTAGGTATATCAACTATAGGCGACAGTACAGATGTCAGATATAAAACTGATGCTATGAATATGAATCCCACATTACCTATAAATATGGGAAGCAAAGCAAACGGAGCGAGTTTAAAGTATTACTTTATGAGAGACCTTACAGAGGTTGAAAAGGAAGCTGAAGGGGAGGGCATAGATGCCAGTGATTATGCTACAGCTTCATTTGCAGGATTAGTAAATTATATAGCAACAGACGGCGGAGAAAATCCAGATAACTTTATTTACTTTGCAAGAATAAAGGATAATACAACAAATGAGCTAAGTAAATATGATAAGCTTATACCTGAAAACGGAAATTGTTTTGAAGCAGGTAATTACAGAGGTCAGGATAACTTAGGCGAATACAGATTGATTGTTGAGCCATACTGGAATGTAAGAATTCAGGCATTAGGTGGAGCAAGAGCAGCTTTAACGCTTAGAGATCTTATATTCCTTTATGATAATTGCGGAGATGAGTATAAACAAGTAACAATAGACCAGCAGCCATATGTAGGTGACTTAGGTTTCACTACAAGACTGTTGGAAAATGACATTTGGGGACTGCTTACAACAGATAGATATGAGTGGGAGAATCAGGCAGCAATAAAGTTATCAAAAAATGTGGGAGCTAATAAGGGAGGTGGCTTATCCTTCTTTACATCAAGTATGATGCATATGAGTATTCATACAGAGCCAATGTTTATCGGTAGTATTTCCCATGTGTTTATGCCAGGCTCTTTAAGTTCAAGTAATCAGGACATAACAACAGCTTCAATGGAATACATAGGAACAAAGGGAGACCAAAACGCAACAGAGGAAGCCTTTGAAAGAGCGGCAATACAGATAGCTAAAGCGTTAGCAGGAGGAAGTACAGATCAGGATAATAATGTATTTACAAATTCAGCATTAGACCAGAGTGTAATCCTTAATGGTACAATAAAGCTTCCGGGTTTATCGAACAGCAGTAAAATAAGCAGTTATCAAAATACATATGGCTATGCTAAGGAAAATGAGAAGAATTTGATAGCTCAAATAGAGGAAGCAATCAACCAATATACTGACAGTGAGAAGGTAAGAGAGGGTATAAAAGATGTAATGTCCGAACAGCTGGGTATTGACTTTGACAATCCGTCAGAGGGACAGATACAGATGCAGGATTTAAACCTCCTCATTTACACATTATCACGTTACCAGTTAGACGGCGTAGAGGCTAATGAAGATGGCTGGAATCAACCTACAGCTAACAGTGCAGCAAACCTATGGAAAAAGATATTAGCTTATCAGGCAATGCTGGAAAATGATAAATCCAGTAACACAATAGAGGAAAATGCATCAGGCAACTGGTCAGGACCTTTAGGTATAACAGAGGAAGATATAAAGCATTATATAAGTGGTAATAAAATTATTGGTTCAACCATACTGGGTGATGAATATACAACAAACAAATATGAAAACACCTCAGATGGAGCAGATAAGGCAATAAAAGATAAAGTACTTGACAATGAGCAAGGCGGACAGCTTTCAGGTTCAAGTGCAAACTGGGATAAAATCTTAGGTGCAGGAGAGCTTGAGGATGGACTTGTGAGAATACCTGTAGCAATGGGTAACACACAGTTATACATAGGAGCAGGTGAGGACACACAAGATAATGTAAATGTTACAAAAGGTATGATACCGTCAGCAACAGGAGATGTGTTAAAATCAGCAGTTGAAACATATTTAGCTGAGAAAGACGATGCCGGATTTAAGGGAGTAAACCTATATGATGGTATTTCAGGTTTATGGAATCCTAATTTGCTTTGGATAAATGGTTTATTAAATACAACTTCTAAGCTGGATAACATATCTGTATTTAATACGGGTACGGCTCTTGGAACTTATTTAAATGAGAATAACGCAGCACCTTTATTTCAGTCCATAGTAAAAGGTACTAGTTTCAATTCTGTTTATGGAAGCTCTGAAATGAAGAAAGGAGAGAAAATAAACAGCATTGATTATAATACATTTGGTTTAAATCAACTTATTAATGTAGGCTTGAGTGGTGTATTCTATGGAAAATATCCTTCAGAGGAAACAGAGGAAAAGCTTAACTATTCAAGAAATATGTTAAAAAATAATAAAGATTTACTACATAGTGTAGGTACAATAGCTAAACCAAAAGAAGAATCTACAGATGGTGCAATAGCAGTTCCTTCATACATTTACAAGACAGCAAGAGCTGATATGAGAACACCTACCATAGCAGAGATAGCAAGCAACTACACACAAAAAATGACAGATATGAATAAAGATGCAAATGTAGTAAATGATGCGGTATTTGTGAACACAAGCAACAACAATCCAAGTTTAATATTAGCAGTAAATAACTATATGTTAAACAAAGGACTTGCATCTACAGCATCACAGATCAGGTCAGATGTACCAAGTACACCTGCAACAACAATGCACGGTGACTATGGTATAAGCTATGTAATATGGGACAAGGCAATGCCAATAGACATACAATTTGTTACAGAGGTAAATGGAGAGATAGTACCTGTAGAGGGAGCAACAACAGGCTTTGATAATGGTTTAATAAGCAACGTATGGTATGCTTCAGCAAACACAAATAAAGCTTTACAGCTCCAGAAGTACTACACAGTAAAAGATAAAGATGGCAATGACGTAACCTTAGAAGTTGAGGAAGCAGTAGTAAAATCAGCGACAGTAAATAATGCTGATACACTTAAAGGCTTCTATAAGGCATATACAAAGGCTTATAATAGTGATGATGAGGACTTTTTCGGCTATGAAGGTAATGGTACAAATGGAGATAAGGCAACTTATTACACTAAGAGAACGAAGTTTGATAAGACTTCAGGAAAACAAAGTAATGTAGATACATACATTAAGACACATGAAGAATTTGAAGGTAGTTCCGTATTAAGATACATTCAAGCATCAGGTAATAGTTTAGGAATGAATGCTTTAGGTATAGAGATAATATCTTGTAATATTCAGAGAATAGAAGATGAGAAAGGTTTAATTGTAGCATTAGGGCAGGATAATATGTCTCAGATTCAGAAAGATGCCTCTATTGCTAAGGCACAAGCAGTCAGAGATGTAAAAGTAGCTGAGTCAGAGGCTAGAAAAGTAGCTAATAAGGCGGAAGTAGAAGCAGATACAGAAATAGCCATAATGAAAAACAATTTAAAAATTAAAGAAGCAGAGTTAAAGAAGGAAAGTGACATTAAGCAGGCTGAGGCAGATGCTGCTTATCAGATTCAGAAAGAAGTCCAGAGAAAACAGATTGGTATAACAGCTACAGAGGCAGATATAGCCAAAAGCGAAAAAGAAGTTGAACTCAAAAAGAAGGCCGCTGAAGTAAAAGAGCAGGAATTAGCTGCTGAGATTGAAAAGAGGGCAAATGCAGATAAATATAAAGAACAGCAGATGGCAGATGTTGATAAATATCGAAAAGAGAAAGAGGCTGAGGCTGAAAAATATAAGAAAGAGCAAGAGGCTGAAGCTCTTAAGGTTAGTGCTGATGCTCGTATGTATCAGGCAGAAAAAGAAGCAGAAGCAATTAGACTTAAAGGTATAGCAGAGGCAGAGGCTATTAAGGCTAAAGCTCTTGCAGAGGCAGAAGGTATTAATAAGAAAGCTGAGGCCATGCAGAAGATGGACAAGGCAGCCATTCTTGAAATGTACTTCAAAGTACTTCCTGATGTGGTAAGAGGGGCTTCTGAACCGCTTACAAAGGTTGAGAAGATTATTCAGTATGGAGATGGAAATTCGCCTAAACTAACTGCTGATATAATGAAAACTGTAACACAAGTTACAGAAGGTGTTAAAGAAACAACGGGTATTGATTTACCTTCAGTGATTGCCGGATTTATGGGTGGCAAAGTATTATCAAATGTGGATATAAAAGATAATGGTATTGGTGAAACTTCTGCTACAGAAGATAGTACACAATCAGATATAACATCATTGGAAACTGCAGTAATTGATAGCGAAGATTAATGTTGCTCGACATTGAAGTAATGGAGGTAATATATAATGAATGCGCAAAACAAAGAAAAAATAAGTATTCAAGATAAGGGTTTGCTTACTGTTAAAGAAATGTGTGAATATATGAGTATAGGAGATCATAAAGCAAGAGAATTGTTGCATAGACCGTATAACCCGTTTACTGTAAGGATTGGGAATAGATTGTATGCTAACAAAAGGCTTTTGGATAAATGGATAGACTCACAATCAGGTAAATAAAAGTATTGCGTTAATAAGCTGTATTGCGTTAAAATATAATTAACTAACAATATGGCTTATTTTTGTCTTCAGGTATTATATTAAGAAAGGACATAATAAGTATGGGAAAAAATTTAAAAGGAAAGGAAATAGGAAAAAATTTAACACAGAGAAAAGATGGTAGATATGAGGCAAAATATGTAGACCAGTTTGGAAGAAGGCACACTATATGTGATCCTAAGTTGGCGGTTGTAAGAAAAAAGTTAAATGAAGCACTTTATAATAAGGAGCATAGCATATATTCATCTGAATGTAAATTAACATTAGATGAGTGGTTTAATATTTGGGTAAATACATATTATAAAAATAAAGTTAAAGAAATAACGTACATTAATAAAGTTGATAGATATAATGGTAAAATTAAAGGTTCTTCTATTGGTAAAATGAAACTAGTTGATATACGGCCAATACACATACAAGAATATGTAAACAGTCTAAAAGAAGCAAATTTAAAACAAGGGACAATAGGCATATACATAAGTCTTATCAGGGCTCCTTTAAAGCAGGCTATTTTGGAAGGGTATATTACAAGAAATCCAGTTGATGGGATAAGTATACCAAGGGATGATTATAAAGAAAAATTGGTATTAACGCATGAGGAGCAGGAGAGATTCTTTAAATATGCAAGTATAAGCTCATTATATAAGCTTTATAAGTTTTTGTTGCTCACTGGGGTTAGAATTAATGAGGCATTGGCTTTGACATGGGATGATGTTGATTTTGATACTAAGATCATACGTATTAATAAAACACTACATTGCTATAGTGGAAGGCAAAAACAAATGTTAAAGGATCTTAATGCGGAAGAGAGTACACACTTAGAGTACAGGGTAGGTACACCTAAGACGCGGCAAAGTATAAGGAATATTCCAATATCTGAGTGTTGTTATACTTTATTAAAAGAAATGGAGGCAGAAAATAAACTTAATATAAATATAGTATTCCATAATAAGCGAGGAGCATTTTTAAATGTGAATAATGTGGATTATAGTTTAAAGAAAATATGTTCTCAAATAATAGCAACGGAAGATGCAAATTTTCCATTAATAACCCCGCATACTTTTAGACATACATTTACAACACGTTGTATAGAGCGAGGCGTTAGTCCTAAGGTAATTCAAAAAGTATTAGGACATGCAACATTAGACATGACATTAAAGATATACACCCATGTAACAGATCAATATTTAACAGAAGAAATGTCAAAAATCAACATAGAGATTTGATTTAAGTGGTATAAAGATGCCATATTAAAATGTCGGCAAAATGTCGGCAAATCAATAGAATTGGCAATTTGCACAAACATTTATACCTTAAAAATGGCTTATTTACTAGTGTTTTATCATCAGATAGGGTAAAATAGACTAGTTTATGTAATTTGTAACATAAATTAAATATTTCAAAAGTGTTACACTGTAAATATGTGGAAAAATTATTTTATATGTGGTATACTAATAACATAATCTTTTGAAAAGAGGTAACGTTATGAAAACTATTATTTTTGCTACTAAAAATATGGGTAAAATGAAGGAAATAAAAGCAAAACTTCCTGATTATGATGTTAAAAGTATGGAAGAAATAGGAATTGATATTGATGTTGATGAAAATGGTAAAACATTTGAGGAGAATGCAATAATAAAAGCAGAAGAAATTATGAAAGTTTGCAACGAAATAGTTGTGGCAGATGATTCAGGTCTTGAAATTGACTATCTTAATAAAGCTCCCGGCGTTTTATCTGCAAGATATTTGGGACACGATACATCATATGATTATAAAAATGCAAAAATTTTGGAACAGCTTAAAGATGTGCCTCAAGATAAGAGGACTGCACGCTTTGTATGCGCAATGGCTGTTGCCTGTCCTGACAGAGAAACAAAAGTTGTAAGAGGTACAATTGAGGGAATTATAGGCTATGAAATAGTGGGAGAAAACGGATTTGGCTATGACCCTATTTTTTTTGTCCCGGAGCTTGGCAAGACTACAGCAGAGCTTTCTATGGAGGAAAAAAATAAAATAAGTCATAGAGGAAAGGCTCTTGACAAGGTCAGAGAAATATTAGAGGGTATGAAATGAGAATTTTGGTTGTTAGTGATACACACGGTAATTTGAGTAAGGTTTATAAGGTTGTGAATTCAATTTCAAATTTGATTGACGGCATTATTCATTGCGGAGATATAGTTGATGATGCTGATGCTTTAAGAGCGAGATACACAGATTTAAAAATTTACAATGTCAGAGGTAATTGCGATTATGGCTCTGCTGTTCCTAATGAAGATGTTTTTGTTTTAGGCGGAAAAAAATTTTTTGTTACTCACGGTGATTTATATGGAGTGAATTGGAGTATTGACAGATTGTGCTATAAGGGTGCTGAAATTGGTGCAGATGTGTGTCTTTATGGTCATACTCATATACCTGTTGTAGATAATTATAACGGTATGGTAATTATGAACCCCGGCAGTCTTACATCACCAAGGGGTGGCAGTACATTTAGTTATGGTATTATAAAAATAGAAAATGGCATTGTTATGCCAAGTATAGTGGAATATAAAGAGGTATAAAATGGATATTATAAAAACACTTGCAGAAGAATTTAAAATAAAGGCAGGACAGGTCGAAAATACTGTAAAACTTATTGACGAGGGCAATACAATTCCTTTTATTGCCAGATACAGAAAGGAAATGACAGGCTCTCTTGATGATGTTGTTTTAAGAGATTTGTTTGACAGGCTTACTTATTTAAGAAACCTTGATGAAAAAAGAGAGCAGGTCAGAAATTTAATTGCGGAGCAGGAAAAACTGACTGACGAAATTAATATGGCTCTTGATAAGGCAGAAACCGTTACTGAAATAGATGATATTTACAGACCATTCAGACCTAAGAGAAGAACAAGAGCAACTATTGCAAAGGAAAAGGGTTTAGAGCCTCTTGCATCATTGATTTTGCTCCAGCTTACAAAAGTGCCTGTTGAAAAAGAGGCTGAAAAGTATATAAATTCAGAAAAGGAAGTCAATAGTACCGAAGATGCAATTAACGGAGCTAAGGATATTATAGCTGAAATGATTTCAGATGATGCTGACTACAGAGCACTTATACGAAAACTTACTTACAATGAAGGACTTATTTCAACTAAAGCTGTTGATGAAGAAGTTGAATCAGTATATGAAATGTATTATGATTACAGCGAGCCTGTTAAAAAGATAGCAGGTCACAGAGTTCTTGCAATTAACCGAGGTGAGAAGGAAAAGGTGTTAAATGTTAAACTTGAAGCACCTGTAGAAAATATATTAAAACAGCTGGAAAATAAAATTTTAAGGGATAATAAATATACAAGTGAAATTTTAAAGGAAACCATTGAGGACAGCTATAAGCGTCTTATTGCTCCTGCTGTTGAAAGAGAGATAAGAAACGATTTAACGGAAAAGGCAGAGGAAAGTGCTATAAAGGTATTTGGCGAAAATTTAAAGCAGCTTCTTTTACAGCCTCCGATTAAGGATAAGGTTGTTCTTGCTCTTGACCCGGGCTTTAGAACAGGCTGTAAGGTTGCCGTTGTTGATGGAATAGGCAAGGTACTTGATACAGGTGTTATTTATCCTGTACCTCCTCATAACAAGGTAGAACAGTCAGAAAAAATTATTACAAATATGATTAAAAAGCATAATGTTGATATAATAGCCATAGGTAACGGCACAGCCTCAAGAGAAACTGAAATGTTTGTTGTTAATCTTATTAAAAAGCTTGACAAAGAGGTGCTTTACATTATTGTAAATGAGGCAGGCGCTTCCGTATATTCGGCTTCAAAATTAGGCTCTCAGGAATTTCCTGATTTTGATGTAGCATTAAGGAGTGCCGTAAGCCTTGGAAGAAGATTGCAGGACCCTTTGGCAGAGCTTGTTAAAATAGAGCCTAAGAGCATTGGTGTAGGACAATATCAGCATGATATGAATCAGAAAAGACTTAGTGAGGCTTTAGGCGGTGTAGTTGAAAGCTGTGTTAATAATGTAGGTGTTGACTTAAATACGGCATCAGCGTCACTACTGTCATATGTTTCAGGCATTAGCGGAGCAGTGGCAAAGAATATACTTGCTTACAGAGAGGAAAACGGTAAATTTAATTCAAGAAAAGAGCTGTTAAAGGTTGCAAAGTTGGGACCAAAGGCTTTTGAGCAATGTGCAGGCTTTTTGAGGATTGCTGATGGCAAAACTCCTCTTGACAGCACAGGTGTGCACCCTGAAAGCTATGATGTGGCTGAAAGCCTTATTGAAAAATGCGGCTTTAGTATTGATGACATTAAAAAAGGCGGTATAAATGATATTGGCAAGGCTGTAGGAAATATTGAAAAAATGGCTAAGGAGCTAAAAGTCGGTGTTCCTACATTACAGGATATAATTAAAGAGCTTGAAAAGCCAGGACGTGACCCTAGAGATGAAATGCCCAAGCCTATTTTAAAATCTGATGTGCTTTCTATGGAGGACTTGCAGGAGGGTATGGTGCTTAAGGGAACTGTAAGAAATGTAATTGATTTTGGTGTCTTTGTGGATATTGGTGTTCATCAGGATGGACTTGTCCATATTTCACAGATTTGTGACAGATATATTAAACATCCTTTGGAGGCTGTAAGTGTAGGCGATATTGTGGATGTAAAGGTTTTAAGTGTGGATGTTAAGAAACATAGAATTTCTCTTAGTATGAAGCTGTAAATTAGTGTTTATCTTACGATTGGCTTGCCAATCGTAAGATAAGAATTCA